>JBDSDI010000001.1:0-8992 GCA_039920645.1 Bdellovibrionota bacterium
CATGGTTATTCTCGAGAATACGCTAAACGTGGTCGCGATCGAAATGCTTTCCTCCTGCCAGGCCATCGAACTCCGACGTCCGCTCAAGACAAGCGCCGCACTCGAAAAAGTCTGGGTACGGGTTCGCGAGGACGTCGCTTTTCTCGATCATGACCGTATCCTTCACAACGACATCACGAGTCTCGCCGAGCTTATTTCCTCGGGAGATCTTCTCGCATTCAAACCTTCCTCCAAGGAGTAAATGTCATGTCTCAAGCACGTATCGTCCGAGCTCCACGCGGAAATACCCTCAGTTGCAAAAACTGGATCATCGAAGCGGCCTACCGCATGATCCAAAACAACCTCGATCCCGAAGTCGCCGAAAATCCTGCGGAACTCATCGTCTATGGGGGCATCGGAAAAGCCGCGCGCAACTGGGAGGCCTTCGACGGAATTCTTGCGAGCCTCAAAAGCCTACAAGAAGACGAGACCCTGCTCGTCCAAAGCGGTAAACCCGTTGGCATTCTTCGCACGCACAAGGACGCTCCTCGCGTTCTCATCGCCAACTCGAACCTCGTTCCGAAGTGGGCGACGTGGGAACACTTCCACGAACTCGACCGCAAAGGTCTCATGATGTACGGGCAAATGACCGCAGGATCATGGATCTATATCGGCACCCAAGGCATTCTTCAGGGAACCTACGAAACCTTTGCGGCCTGCGGCCGGAAACATTTCAAATCCGAAAAAGCGGATCTGCCGCTTCTCGGGCGCACGGTGATCACTGCGGGACTCGGTGGCATGGGCGGAGCGCAGCCGCTCGCCGCCAAACTCGCCGGAGCCTCCACGCTTTGCATCGAAGTCGATGCGACGCGCCTTCGTCGCCGTATCCAAGAAAAATATCTCGACGTGGAAGCGGCGAGCTTCGAAGAAGCGCTCGCGCTCCTAGACAAGAACGCGCGCGACAACAGTCCAATTTCAATCGGACTCACAATGAACGCCTGCGATTTTTTCGAAAAATATCTCAAAAGCGGTCACAAAGCCGACGTCGTCACCGACCAGACCAGCGCGCACGATCCCTTGAACGGCTACATCCCCCAAGGCTACTCGGTCGAAGCCGCCTTGAAGCTTCGCAAAGAAAATCCGACGCTCTACACCGAAAAGAGTATCGCCAGCATGGCCGTTCATGTTCAGGCGATGCTCGAGCTAAAAAAACGCGGAGCCATCGTCTTTGACTACGGCAATAATATTCGCGCAATGGCGGAAAAGGGCGGCGTGAAAAACGCCTTCGATATTCCCGGCTTCGTGCCCGAATACATCCGACCCATGTTCTGCGAAGGCAACGGTCCCTTTCGTTGGGTCGCACTGAGCGGCGACAAAAAAGATATCGAGGTCACCGACCGCGCGCTGCTCGAACTTTTCCCTGACAATGCCGTTATGAAAAACTGGTTAACGAACGGCGCCCCCAAGGTCGCCTACCAAGGACTTCCCGCGCGTATCTGCTGGCTTCGTCACGGAGAGCGTGAAAAAGCCGGTCTTCTTTTCAACAAGCTCGTGCGTGAGGGAAAAGTGAGTGCCCCGCTCGTGATCGGTCGCGACCATCTCGACTGTGGAAGCGTCGCCTCACCTAACCGCGAAACCGAAGCGATGAAAGACGGGTCGGATGCCGTAAGCGACTGGCCGCTTTTGAACGCGCTCGTAAACTCGGTAAACGGCGCTTCGTGGGTCAGTCTTCACCACGGCGGTGGCGTTGGCATGGGCTATAGCCAACATGCCGGCATGGTCATCGTCGCGGATGGAACGCCAGAAGCGGACCTTCGTTTGAGCCGCGTTCTCAATTCGGATCCCAGCATGGGAATTCTTCGTCACGCCGATGCCGGTTACGAAACGGCTAAGACATGGGCGCATGATCACGGAGTAAAAATTCCTCTATGAGTAACGCGCGCGTCCGCATCAAAGGTCTTTCCGGTATTTTTACGGGCATCGGCATCGCGGCCAAAGAAGGTCGCCATCCGCGTGCCGAAGACTGCGGTTACACGCGCGGGCCGTTAGATATCGTCATCGATCTCAAAACTGGAGCAATCGAGAACATCGAAACTTCGGGCAGCTCCAAAGAACTCGCCGTGGACCGTGAAGTCGACGGCCGCGGTCTCGTCGCCACGCCTGGATTTATTGATTCGCATACACACGCACTTTTTGCCGGCACGCGCGCCCGTGAGTATTTCATGCGCTGGTCCGGACACAGCTATCGCGACATTTCCGCCCACGGCGGCGGTATCCACACGACCTTCGCCGCTATGAAAGAAACGAGCGACGATGCTCTGGTCCAAGACCTTCTTGCGCGGCTTCGGAGAATGCGCGATGCCGGTACTCTCACCGTCGAAATCAAAAGCGGTTACGGCGAGACTCCCGAGGGTGAGCTTCGCTCGCTCCGACTCATTCAACGTGCCAAGAATGACCCCAACTGCCCTGTAAAGATCCGCAGTACCTTTCTTCCTCTCCACGCTCTTCCGAAATCTCTCGCCGAGGGCGTCTACGTCGACGCCATGATCGGCTTACTTCCTACCATCGCCTCCGAGAAACTCGCCGATCACGTCGATGCGTTTCCCGAAGAGGGCTTCTTCGGTCTCGAACAAAGCCTTCGCTTCGCACGCGAAGCCCTCAAACTCGGCCTCCGCACGAAAGTCCATGCGGATGAACTCACTTCGATGGCCTGCGTGGAAAACTTCGTTCCGCTCGGAGCTCTTTCGGTCGATCATCTTCAAAAAATCTCCGATCGCGGCATCGAGGCTCTCGTGACTTCGAAAACCGTAGCAACTTTTCTTCCTTCGACTTCTTTCTATCTCGATCTTGACTACGCTCCTGCCAGACGTGTCGTCGACGCCGGCGCGCGCGTCGCGCTTGCGAGCGACTACAATCCCGGGACCTCTCCCGAAGCGGGGCTCCAACTTACGGCGCTGCTTGCCGCGAGCCGCATGAAACTTTCCGCAGCGGAAATTTTCGCGGGGCTCACCGTCAATGCGGCCGCTTCGCTGGGTCTGGAGTCCACGCACGGAACCCTCGCCCCCGGTATGAGCGCGGACATCCTTCTTTGGGATCTTCTCTCCGTACAAAAACCAAGCGCGATCGGACAAGAATTGCTCGAAGAAATTTTCGTAGAATCCCGGCGGCCGCTGCTTAGTTTTGTTTCGGGGAAGTGATCTTCTTTTCGAGCTTTTCGAAGTCCAAACTTCCGTAGTCGCCCCAAATCCATTTCATATCGCGATCGATGAGCGCGTTGAAGGGAAGGGCCGAAAGATCGAGCGACTGAATAAGAAGGTCTTTTGGGTCGAAGACGGTCGTGAGCTTAGGGGCGAGGGAAGAAACCCAGTCAGTGACTTTTTTCCGTTCTTCGGGAAGATGAGCATTGTCGAAGTTCACGAGCAGAATTTCCGTACCGTCGGCGAGATAGCCTTCCGACTTTTTGGCTAAAAGAGGAATCTCCTGAACACAGGGCTCACACCATGTTGCCCAGAAAGAAACCACGAGATATTTCGCGTTCGGGTTTTTCTGGAATCGCTCTTTTACAATATCGCCGAAGCTCATCGCCTGCCCGGAGCTCAAGACGAGCGGCGCCGTGAAAAGTTTCTCGGTCGAAGAGACTGCGACCGTTCGAGGCTTTGAGAAAAGAGCGTCCTTATAGAGAAAAACCCAAAGGCCTACAAAAAGAAGTCCACAGAGAACTAAGAGCCAGACTCGGTTGTGTCGATGGGCTGCCACGAGAGGTCTCCCTTAGGCGCGACCTGTCTAATCGGAGAAGCTGCGGTATTAGGAAATCCACGCGCTCCGAAAATCTTGGCCGTAGTGCTGCTGCGTTTTTCTTCGCCCGACAGAACGAACTCGATCGTCGCGCCAAAACGCTCCGCCAAAGCCGTCCAGTACACGCGTCCGAAATGAGCGCTTGCGTAAATTTTCGTCGGCTTGTCTTCGCAAAGCATCGCCCATTCGCCTTTTTCGATAAACGGTGTAGCGAGATAGAGAACGGATTTATCGCGCGACTTTACGACGACGTGGAAGCTTTCCCGGCGGGTCCATCCCCAAGCGTCGCTGAGATCTTCGATAAGTCCGCGCCATCCGCTCGCATGTTTGCGACGAGCAGGGATAAAGCGCAGTGCGCCTCTTTCGAATCCCAATTCGCGGAATCCCCCAAGGACGTTGAAGCGATAAGCTCCGAAGCCTTCTTTTTCAAAGCGCTTCAAGTCTGCGGCCGTGCAAAAAACGGGAGATTCGGAAACTGCAGCCCATTCCAACGCGGCCGTGAATTTTTCGACAGGAATTTGATCGGGAAAAAGAATGTAACGAGCACGCGCGATCTCGTGCTCCGAAATTTCACCGGGTTGAATGACGAGGGGACCGAAGTCTCCGAGTTGTAGTGCTAAATTTCGATCTGGGGAATCCGACATAAGGTCTAGATCTGCTATTCTAAAGGAAGACGGGGTCGCATGCCAAGACACTTTACAGCATCTCCACGCCGTCGCGGCCAAACTGTCATCGAATACTGCCTCCTCGTTGCCTTCATGACCATCATTTTTGGCAGTGTTTTCAGCGTCTTACGCCGAGGTGCCTTTATTTTCTGGATTTGTGATCTTTATCCACGCGTCGCGGCTCTTCACAGCTGTTCGAACACAAAAGAGTGCTTTGAGACCATGGGACCCCTCGGAGACGTCGTGGTTCCCGTCTGCCCGCAAGAATGACGTCAAAAAGTTGGAGCCCCTCAATAAGCACCCGCAAGCAGCCCTTTGATCCGTCTGCGCCAGACTTTCATGAACTCAGCTGTCTGAGCCGGTTTCCACTGAGGACCAAAAACTCGATCCTGTTTTGCGTAAGTGATGAGCTCGGAGGGCGACGTGACCCATCCCACCCCAAGCGCGGCCGCAAACGCCGCTCCGCGCACCGTCGTCTCGACGTCGACGGGTCGTACGATTTTCGCGCGAAGCAGATCGGCCTGAAGTTGCATGAGAATATTATTGGCCGAAGCGCCGCCATCCACGGAAATTTTTTTGAGAGCGATCTTCGCGTCTTGGCCGAGCCCTTCGGCCACGTCGGCGATCGATGCCGCGATTCCCTCGAGGCTCGCGCGTGCGATGTGCGACGTGTTCGATCGACGCGTGAGTCCGCCTAGAAGGCCTTTCGCATGCGGAGCCCAGTAGGGAGACCCTAGACCACTCAGCGCAGGAATGAAAAATACCCCGTCGCTGTCTTTGACTTTCGATGCGAGCGTTTCGATGTCTGAACTTTTCTCCACGATTTTCAGTTCGTCGCGGAGCCATTGAACGGCCGCGCCCGCGATAAAGACGGATCCTTCGAGTGCATAGGTCGTCTTGTTTCCGAAGGTCCACGCGACGGTAGAGAGTCCTTTGCGACTGCGTTTGATCGTGGGGCCGGTATTCATCACCAGAAACGCGCCCGTCCCGTAAGTGACCTTCGTCTCGCCGGGAGAAAGGCACGCCTGTCCAAGCAGGGCGGCATGCTGGTCTCCCAAAACGCCGCGAATCGGAATTCCGTCCGGAAGACATCTCAGCCCTTTCGTAGTGCCGAATTCTCCATTGGACGATTTTATTTCCGGAAGCATCGCCGCCGGAATGCCGAGAAGCTTGAGTGCTTCGGGATTCCATTGAAGTTTTTTGAGATCCATCAAAAGCGTGCGCGAAGCATTGGTCGTATCGGTGACATGCGAGCGCCCGTTGCTCAATTTCCAGACAAGAAAAGTATCCATTGTTCCGAACAGGAGCTCACCTTTCTGCGCGCGACTCCGAATGGTTTTGTCTTCATCAAGGAGCCATTTGAGCTTGGTTCCCGAAAAGTAGGGATCAAGCACCAGGCCCGACGCCTTCGCGACTCCGATGGCTTTTTTGTTTTTGCGAAGACGCTCGCAGATCGCGGCACTCCGACGACACTGCCACACGATCGCACGGTGCGCGGCTTTCCCCGTTTTCTTGTCCCAAACTCCGAACGTTTCGCGCTGATTCGTGATTCCGATCGCGGCAATCTGCGAAGCATGAAACTCCGGACGTGAAACGCTCTTCAGCGCATCCTCGATCGACTCTTCCACCGAGCGCCAAATTTCCGTGAGGTCGTGTTCGACCCAATCCGCCTTCGGAAAGTGCTGGGGAAATGCGTGCTGCGCCATTCCGACCACCTGAAAGCGGTCGTCATAAATAAAGACGCGGCTAGAGGTTGTCCCCTGGTCGATGGAAAGAATATATTTCTTCATAGGGCCCAAGTCTAAGACAGGAGGAGGCATCCGTGAAGCTTTCATTTTTTGATACCTTCTTCGAAAAGAGTTTGTTCAAGCGTGCCGTCACGGGTCAGCTGAGCAAAGAAGAATTGGCCTTCCGTCTGATTCCCCAGTTCACACTCGAGATCATTCGCCGTTACCTGCGTATCGAAGTTGAAGGTCTAGAAAACCTCCCCAAAGAGGGCGCCTACATCGTCGTCTCCAATCATTCGGGCTACTCGGGCTTCGATGCAATCATGCTCGCCAACGAGATCTATCTTTCGCAAAAGCGAAAAGCTCGCCTCATTGCCCACAAGCTCTGGTTCTTCGGAAAACCCGTGCAGATGGTTTCCGAAAAAATGGGCCTCGTCGCCGCCGACACCAACGAGATTCTTGCAACCCTCAAGGCGGGCGAGCCCATTATCATTTTCCCCGAGGGAGAGAGCGGGAACTTCAAGACCATTGATCGCCGCTACCGTCTTCAGGAATTCAAGCGCGGCTTTACCCGCATCGCGATGATCTCCGGTGCTCCCATTATTCCGGCCATCGTCATCGGCGCGGAAGAAACTCACATCAATCTTTCGCAGATCAAGTTCACGAAATACCTGATCGGCACCGTGATTCCCGTTCCTCTCAATATTCTTCCCTTGCCCGTAAAGTGGAAGATTAAATTCCTACCGCCCATCGATCTGCGCGCGCGTCCGGTCGACGCCATGGACCGCGAAAAAGTTTTCCAGGTCACCCGCAAGATCCGCCACAAACTTCAACGCGAACTCATCAAGGAGCTGCGCCGAAGAAAAGCGGGGCTCTCCGGAAAGAGCAGCGTGGTCGACGCCGATTCAGATCTTCCTTAGGGAATCGTAATCGTAAAGGTCGCAGCCGGGCTGTCGAGCATGCCGTCGTTCACGCGGAAGGTGAACGAATCTGAACCGTGATAGGCGGCGTCGGGTGTATACGTGAAAGTCGGGCCGCCGAGGGGACCTACCGCAACACTGAGTGTACCGTTTGCCGGCAACGTGAGCAGTTCATAGGTACGCGCGTTTCCGTTCGGATCGCTACTCGTGAGTGTGATCGAGTTACCTACACTGTCAGCGACAAAGCTTCTAGCTTGCGCGTTCGCGACCGGCGCCACGTTGATCCCCGTTCCGACGACGTCCTGGTTGAGAGCTTGAACGGCCTGACCGTCGTTGTAAGAGATGTTCATCGTATCGGGTGAAGTTGCGATAGCCGTCGGAGTGAAGCGAATGATGTGGGTGCAGGTCGCGCCCGCGGCAAGCGAGGTCGAACAGGTACCGCCCGTGCGCGTGAACGGTGCCGCAAGACCCGTCATCGACATCGTCGAGGCCGCGAAGCCTCCGGTGTTCGTAACGGTGAAGGTCCGCGACACGTTGTTTTGATTGTAGCTGACGCTTCCGTAATCGTAAGAAGGAAAGTCGGTAATGGTGAGTACAGCGACCGCGGAGGTTCCACTTGCGGCCATGTTCGAGGTGAGTGTCGATTGCCCATTGAAGTATTGAAGAATAAGGGTATCGCTGTAGACGCCGGTGACAATGGGGTTGAAAGCAAGACGCAACGTACACGTTCCTCCGGGGGCAAGGTTCGTTCCGCATGTTCCTGGAGAGCTTCCGACGCCGGGATAGGATCCGCCCGCGAAACTAAAGGGTGTGCTGAGCGCAGTGTTTACGACGAACGCCGTAGAAGGGAAAGTCCCGCCGTTAGTAACGGTGATCGAGCGCTCGGTCGTGCTACCGTTTGCGACCGTACCCCAGGCACCGCTCGAATAGGTGAGAGTTCCGAGGCCCGCGCGCCCCTGGGCCGTAAGCGTTGTCGTGACAAAAATTCCACTGCCGGGATTGTAGCGAAGAATCGTATTGTCACTGCTATTAATAATGGCAGTGCCTGCGCCTGTGGGCGCATACTCGACGACCATCGTGCATGTCGCGCCGGCAGCGATGCTCGTCGAACACGAGCCGCCGGTACCTGGATAAGCAAAGCCTTTGTAACGGAATGGAGTCGCCAAGTTGTCCGTGATCGTGATCGAGGCCGCCGCGAAGTTACCCGTATTGTGAAGGGTGATCGTCCCTTCGTTGATCGAGTTCTTCGCAACGAGGCCGAAATCAAATGTTGTTCCTATGGTTGCTTCGATCACGGCTCCACGGCCCGGGCCCGTCAAATCAAGATTGAGGGTCTGAGTTTGTTCTCCGTCGTAATAACTCAGCTCAATGGTATCCGTATCCGTCTGCGGAAGAGTCGGGGCGAACTGGACGACGATCGTACAGCTTGCACTCGACGCGAGAGTCGCGGCGCAAGTTCCGGCCGTGCCCGGGTAGCTGCCCCCCGCATAAAGGAACGGAAGGCTTAGGCCGCCAAGATCCGTGATTACGGTCGCGTTGTAGCTTCCGGTGTTGGTGATGGTAAAGGTGCGGTTCGTTGTGGCACCCGTGTAGGTCGTGCCGAAGGTATAAAGCGGCGTATCTGTGATGACGAGTAAGGCGTTGCCGGAACTTCCCTGAAGGGCCAACCCGACGGCGCCAACGCTTCCTCCCGTAACAAAACCCAGACCCCAAGATCCCGACGAGAGGCCAGAGGCTGTGGGAGCAAACTCGAGAACGATCGTGCACGTCGCGGCAGCGAGAATTTCCGTTCCACAGGTTCCGCCGGTTCCGGGATAAGCGCTTCCCTTGTAGCGGAAGGGCGCGGCGAGAAGGTTCGCGTCTTCGACAAAACGCGCGGTGAGAGTCCCTGTGTTAGTTACGGTAA
>JBDSDI010000002.1:0-8444 GCA_039920645.1 Bdellovibrionota bacterium
CAGTTCTTCGGAACTCCAGAGATTGTTGACGAAGGGATCTTCCTTGGGCTGAGCATTCTGAGGAGCGGCAGCCGCGCCACGCAGCGGAGCCGTTCTTTCTGCAGCTTCGCTCGGGGAAGGAAGCTCGTCGGGGAAAGGTCGATCGCTAAATGTCTCGCGCGCGAGTTCACGCGTGAAATCTCCGCCGTCCGTCTCTTCGGCCATATTCACGAGATCGGGAATAGCGGGGCGTTTCAGGGGATCGAAAAGATCCGAGACCGAACGGGTCAGGGGCATTGTCGCTTCTACGGACTGACGGATTGATAATTGTTCAGTCGAATCGTTCGGAATCGTTTGGGAACGATCTTCGAGATCCAAAGAAGCCGATTCCACGACCTCTTCCTTCCGAGTCTTCAGTTTTGGTAAAGGCGCGCGAGGCGTCGGTGGTAAATTCCGAGGAAGGGCTGCGGGCCGCGGTGCCTGTGGAGCCGTCGCTTCGCTCGCGATGCCAGGTGCCGTCGCTGAGGCCTGTGCCGAAGGCGTACGAGCACCCCGTAGCGTTCTCAGCATGGCCAGTAGAACATGCGACTCAAAAGGTTTCCAAAGGCGGGCATCGACGGGGGCTTTTTCGATGTCTTTTTCGTTCACTTCGTCGAAGGAGCCGCAGAGAAGGACGATCTGAACCGATTTGAGGGTCGCGTCGCTGCGGATTTCTTGGGCGACTTCGATGCCCGTCATTTCAGGCATGTCTAGGTCGAGAAGGACGATCTGGGGGCGGTGTTCATGGACCAGCCGGAGGGCATCTTTGCCATTATCGACGCAGATGAGTTCGTAAGATTCCTTCTTGAGCGCCAGAGAAACCGCACGATGCATCGTGACGGAATCGTCCGCCAGAAGAATTTTCACTGGAGAATCCAACGACTTAGACATTAGCGATAGTTTCACCGAATTTTAGTTTTCGCGCAACCGGAGGCGGGTGTAGAATCTATTTAGAGTCAGGAATTTCTGTCTGGTGCGAGTAGGGGACAAATTCTTTTTGTCCTATAGCTTAACTAACGGGAGTCCTTCCTGTGGGAGGTGAGCATGCAACCCTCGTGGTTGAAGCCTAAATCCTACATAAGCTCGGGTTCGGGAGTCCCCTGAAAAATGGATCAACTCTCTCCGAGCGATGAGGACACCCACCTCAAAATTTGAGGTCAAAAAGTAGTTCCCCGATACGGCCGAGATGGTGTCCTGACATTTTTTTTGCCTTGCATCTCAAGGGGGTCGCTCTTAGACTCAGTGGTCTATGAGTTCTTCCAAGACCTCTGGAAACCTTAGGGATTTTCGTATCGACTCACGTCCTCCTACGCCCAAAAATCCGCCTCATGCTCAGAATGCTCAGCAGAGCATTAAGTCGCGCGCGAGTTCGGTGACGGAATGGGAACAGGAATCTTCAACGGGATTTGATTCTGAATCCCTGTGGAAGACGTGGGAAGAGGATCTCAACACCCAAGTCGCTCCTAAGAATGCTACCCGTACCGCGAGCGCTCAAATAGCGGTGCGCGAAGCTGTGGCTCCCGTTCAAACGCGCGAGACCTTGCGCCGCGAGCGTGATGCTTCGATCGCGACCAGGCCCGGCGTGAACGCTTCCCTGCCCGCTCAACAAGAAATCCTCGAAGAAGAAGTTCAGTCCCATGGTCCGATGCCGTGGGCTGCGGAACTCGCCCACACCGAGCGTCGTATGGAACGCCTTGGCGAAGTCGAGTACTCCACGAGCTTCAAGAAACAGGAAATGCTTAAGACCCAAACGTCCGAGTTCATGGCTGTTCTTCGCCACGAGTTCGCGCGCCAAATCGAGACTTTTAACGAAGCTCGCCAGTCGGGTGCCCAGGCCGTCCACCTTTACCGTATCACAAACACCGAGCAGGACTTCATGCTCTTCCGTAACGGCGTCAAGCTCGTCGTTTCAGGGCAGCGTTCAGGTCGTGTGCTCTTCGCTTTCAATCAATTCCTGGGTCAGATCTACACTTCGACCCAGAATCCGAATTTTGAACTCGAAGCTCAGTGGAACGCTTTCGAGCAGTTGGTCTGGACTTACCGCAACGACCGGGTTCAGCTCCAGGACATCATCCGTTTCTTTCTCTCGGAATTTATCCGTCAAAGCTACAAATGATCCGTCAAACGGGCGTGCTCGTTACCAAGAGTTCGGTCAAATAAGTTCGAAACGCCGCAGACTCGGAAACGAAGCGCAGTCCGATGCCCGGTATTCGCGATTGGGGCCCTTCCCAACCGGTCAGCCAGCAGGCTTCGGCCGCGACGGGCTCAGGGTAACCTTCGAAAGAGAGCTTAATCTTCTCGCCTATTTTATAACGGGGATCCGTCAGGACAATGAAGCAGCCTCCGGAACTGAGATTCGCGGTCACGACGCGAGATCCATCAGTTTCGAGTTTTACGCGCGCGTAGAAAGGTCTCCGTTCCTGGGAGCGGAGTTTTCTCGGACGATATTCGAGGACCTCTTTCACGAAGGCGTTCCACATCGTTTTGAAGAGGATGCGTTCCTGAAAATCTCCGATGATGTACGAATGTGAGAAGCGCAGGGTCGGGATACCCAGGTCCTGGAACGATATGATCAAATTGTGAATCGACGAGGAGTAGTCGAGAAAGAACGAGGAATCGAGGACGAGGCCGCGCAGTTGGGTGTATTTGCCAAGACGTTCGGAAAGCTCGTCGGAATTCGTGTAGCGGATGATGTCGACCTTAGGAAACTGAGCGCGCGCGAGCTCGGTCTTGCCGAGCAACGATTCGAGTCCGAGGGTCACGGACTTCGCATAACTTTCGTTGCGATCGCGGTATACGAAGGCAACCGCCGCTTCTTGAGTCATGGACCTAGATTACACTAAAATTTTAATCGTAGGATTAATCAGCGTCAGCTCGAGACTCAGTGCTTCCCGTTAGACCCAGGCCTGGGTATATCCGCTTTCGAGGCGGGCGCGCAGTTCTACGATGCCCTCTGAATATGATTGGAATTTAAAAGCGTACAAATCTTCGAAGCGTTTCGATGAAATCGCAGAGAAGCGGGCTTCATTAAAGCCTTGCTTGGCGACGCGATCCGCAAGTTTTTCGGTAACGATAAGCCCGGGATCCACGCCCCACACGTGACAGAGTTGCGTCGCGGTTTCGAATTCGCTCAGTGCATCTCCCGCGCCGAGATGGAAGATCGTGGATGACAGCGGGGCGCGGAAAAGGAAACGGCGGAGCGCGCGTACGACGTCGCCGACGTAAACCGTAGTGCGTCGTTGATCGTCGAGCGCATGGACCGTATCGTTTTTTGCGATCTGCTCGAGATGCCGTTGGATCCACGTTTCACGAGGTCTTTGCGGAGAGCCCAGTCGTTCGCCGTAAAGACGCGCTACGCGCATGACGTAGGTGAGGCGATTGTGGGCGAGCACGAGGCTCTCGCCGCGCATCTTACTTTGTCCGAACTCGTTCTGCGGGTCGGGATCGTCTTCTTCGTTGAAGCGAAAATTTGCATCCGTGCCCGCCGATGAGAAAACTTGGTCGCAGGAAATGTAGGCGAAAGGAATGGGGCGCGGAAGCACTTTGAAAAAAAGCGCCATGGCGCGACTGTTGAGCGCGTCGGCGATCATGGGATTCTCGTGGCACATCGCCGGCGAGCTGATGCCGGCGCAGTAGATGACGACATCGGGGGCGTAGCGCTGCACGCTTTGCAGGATGTCGTTGCCGTTCATGCAATCGAGTCTCAGCGAATGCACCCCTTCGATCCACAGCGGTGCGGACTTGTGATAGGTGGCGAGAATATCGAAATCGTCGCGTAGGCCCATAGCGAGCGCGGAGCCGAGATAGCCCGAAGCGCCGACGATCATCACGCGGCGAAAACGTAGCGGACTGTCGTGACGGAATTCGTCGCCCTGCGGGACCGCGCCCTTGCGGCTACTCACGAGGCCGATACCCCGTAGGTGCGGCAGGAATTTTTCCAGACCTGCTCGGCGAAAGCTTCAGGGTCTTCGCCTCTCAGTTCGGCGACGAACTTGAAAGTGTGAGCGACGAAGGCCGGTTCGTTCGAACGTCCACGCTGCGGTTTCGGTGCAAGATAAGGAGAATCGGTTTCGACGAGAATGCGGTCGGCGGGAACCATTTTCGCGACTTCGCGGATCTCGTCGGCGTTGTTGAAGGTGATGATGCCCGAGAACGAGATCATGAAATTGCGGTCGAGCAGGACACGGGCCTCAGTACGGGTTTCGGTAAAGCAGTGAAGAATTCCGGGGCGCGGATGCTTGCGCATATCCTCGCGGTCGATCATCGAGAGAATATCCGGCGCGGCTTCACGGCAATGGATCACGAGGGGTTTCTGGAATTCGCAGGCCCAGTCGATGTGCTTTTCAAAAACGGGTTTTTGTTCTTCGGGTTTAGAAAAGTCGTAGTGATAGTCGAGACCCGTCTCACCCACCGCGACAGCATCGCTCGAGAGCTGCGCATAGATCTGCTTTTCGATCTCGGGACTCCAGTGTCTGGCTTCGTGCGGATGGAGACCGGCGCTGCGGTACACACGAACGTGGGGATTGAGGGCCCGGATCTTTGGAATGAAATCGTCGAAGGCGGCGATATTCTCGGCATCGGCACAAATCACGCAAAGTGCGTCGACACCGGAGCCTTTAGCTCTTTCCAGAAGCTCTGCGACGCTATCCTTGAGCTTCTCGTCTCCCAGATGACAATGGGTATCGAAGAGGCGCATGCGAGCTTAGGAATTATCCTCGGGAGTCTCGGGGGACTCGCGATCTGCTTCGTCTTCCTGGGCCTGCGATCCACCGGGACCAAATTTGCGTTTCACTTCGCTTGAACTGAAGGTTTCGTATTCGCCGTTCTCCGAGCGAACGGTGACTTTGCCCTGGAGGATGTCGAGTTTCACGACGCGGGCGTCGCCGATCGGGGTGACGACTTTTTTGCCGATCTTCGGCAAACCGAGACCCATCTCGACGTAGTTAGCATGCTCGTAGCCGAGACAGCAGAGCAAGCGCCCGCACTGGCCGTTGATACTTTCGGGATCCAGTGAGAGACCTTGGTCTTTCGCCATGCGAATGCTGATCTGTTGGAAATCGGGAATCCAAGTGCTGCAGCAGAGGCTCAAGCCGCAACGACCAATGCCACCGGCGAGACGAGCCGCATCGCGGACGCCGACCGAGCGCATATCGATGCGCATGTTGAAGCGTTGGCCGAGTTCGATAGCCAAATCGCGGGGCGCGAACTTTTTCTGTTCGGAGTTAAAATAAAGGATAAGACGTTGGCCTTGATCGGCCTTCTCGAGATCAACGAGCTTCACGCCACTTAAGCCGCGGGCACGCAGACGGGTTTCGAAGTAGTTTTTTACGTCCCGGCGGAATTCGTCGGACACGCCGGAAAAGTTCACGTCTTGGTCCGAGGCGAGGCGAATCACGGGAGTGAGTTCGCGATCTTCGCGGCGCTCGAGACGGATCCGAGGAGCGATCATGACGGTACCGACCAGGCTGCCGCCGCGATCGGTCTCAACCAGAACCGAATCCCCACGTTTCAACCCCAGCTTGTTGGGGTTCGTGAATTCATACATCTTACCCGGCCACGCAAAGCGGACCCGGACGACTTCCAAAATGTTCATCTTCAGCCCATCTTAGCACGAGACTTGAAGGCCGACCACTGAAGGGCGCCTTGCCCGTGGAAACGGAAACTTGCCAGCAGCGTCTCAAAGCTCTCGAACCAGTGAAGTGTTTTGCGGGCATGATCGACATCGAGCGCGGCCACGACGTCGCGGGCGCGTGTCCAGGACTCCCAGAAGACGCCTCGGAGTTCCTCGGTGGCGATTTCGCGTTCTTTGAAGTAGCTGTCGGTGTCGGGAGGGAGCACGAGGCGCGACCACTCTTGGGTCGGAAAGCCAGTGGCGATCCATGCCCAGAGCGGAGTCCAGTTAATGAGGGCCTCGGGACTGAGTGGGCTCGCAGCGACCGCTCCCGCGGGCAGTGGCACCCGGAAGCTTTGGCAACGGCTGCGAATGGTTGGAAGAACTCCTTCGGGGCGCGAACTGAGAAGAAGGAGTCGGGTTTGCGGGCGAGGCTCTTCAAGGAGCTTGAGCAAGGCATTGGCCGCCGCGCCCCCACTGGCTCCCAAATCTTCGGCACTCTCGATAACGACGACACGTTCCGAGGCGATGCTGCGCGCGAGACCGAGGGATCCCTTGAGTTCTTTGATCTGGTCGACCGAGTAGCCGGTTTTGGTTTCGGGTGAAATCCAAAAAAGATCCGGATGCACGCCTTCATGGGTGCGTGAATTCTTGAAGGCCTGACAAGATTCGCAACGCCCGCAGGCATGCGCTTCCTCGGACCCGCTGGCGGAAACTTTTTCAGTGCACATGAGAAATGCGACGAGGTCTTTCAGCTTCTCACGGAAGACCGGCGTCTCGAGCGAAGGACTCACCAGCAGGAGACCGTGTCCAAGCTGATCCCGGAGAGCGGCTTTTTTCAGCAGATCGAAGACGGAGACGTGAGACATTCGCGTAGGTCCTTAGTGAGGGTTTCGAAGAGATCTTCTACACTGCGGGAAGCGTCGAGGATGCGATAACGTTTGGGATCGGAGTGCGCGAGATAAAGATACGATTCGCGAACAGTGCGATGAAATTTCAGAGATTCGCTTTCGAGGCGGTCGAGCTTTCCAGCTTGCCGCGCGCTCGCACGCTCCAAGCCTTTCTCGGGATCGAGATCGAAAAGATAAACGCGGTCGGGGAAAAAAGAACGCGTTCCCCACATATTGATACGGTCGATGGCTTCGAACCCGAGCGCGCGCCCTGCCCCCTGATAAGCGCGGGAAGCGTCCCAGTAACGATCGCAGAGGACGATCTTGCCCGCCTCGATCGCAGGACGGATGACGTGGCTCACATGCTCGGCGCGAGTCGCTGCGAAGAGCAGAGCCTCGCAACGTGCGTCCATCTTGGGGATCGCGGGATCTAAGAGCATCGCGCGGATATTCTTGCCGAGCGGAGTTCCGCCGGGTTCAAAAGTGACGACGACCTCGCGCCCTTGCGTCTTTTCGAGCCAATCTTTGAGGGCGTGGATCTGCGTGGTTTTGCCGGTGCCCTCGCCCCCTTCAAAAACAATAAAGGCCCCGGGCCCGCTCTTCGCGGTGCCCTGGGGCCTGAGAGTAGTATCGGAACTTTTCATGCCTACGAAGGTTTAGGCCCTCTTTGGCAGATCTTCAAGGGGCTTAGTGAGCAGCGAGTTCTTCGTCGATCATCGACTTGAACTGAGCGAAAGGAAGGGCTCCGGCGACCTTTTTGCCGTTGATGAAGAAGGTCGGGGTCGAGTTGACGCCCAGCGCTTCAGCGGCCTTCATGTCGGCGTCGATGAGGGATTTGGGTTCTTTGCTCGAAACGCATTTCGCGAAATCGCCTTCGTTAAGGCCGATCTGCTTCGCCCACTTGGTGCGCGATGCTTCGTTCAACTCGGATTGGTTCTCGAACATGAGGTCATGGTATTCCCAGAACTTCGCGGGAGCTTGTTTGAAAGCGCACATCGCAGCAATCGCGGAGGGTTCTGCTTCGGGGTGGAAGCTCAGAGGGAAGTGACGGAAGACGAGTTTCACCTTGTCGCCGTACTCGGTCATGACTTGCTTGATGACCGCGTGGCCACGAGCGCAGAAGGGACATTGGAAGTCGCTGAACTCGTAGATCACGACTTTCGCGTCTTTGTTGCCGGTGGTGGGCTCTTTGCCGGTCGCTTCGACTTTAACGGCCGGTTTCTCGAGCTTGAACTTCGCTTCGGCTTGAGCGCGAAGACCGCTGAAGAACGACTGCTGTTTAGATTGCATTTCTTGTTCGGTCAGGAATCCGCGGACTTCGTCGTTGGAGACCTTACGCATCTTGCCGGTTTTGGGATCTTGAATACCCTTGTCGAGCTTATTGTCCTTGATGAACTTCTGAACGGCAGCGTCGTCGATCTGGATGTCTTGAGCGACTTTGCCGAGGAGTTCTTGGGGATTCGCGACGCCTTGTTTCTTGGCTTCTTGTTCCATGAGTTTCATGACGAGCATTTGCTCAGCGCCTTTTTTGTAGGCTTCGATCATCTCATCGGAGAATTGTTTTACTTGGGCATCGACGCGGTCTTTGACGTCGCCAGCCGTGATCTTGCCGCCTTTGTACTCAACGATGACGACGTCATCGGCGAGAGGGCGTACCATTTGATCGGCGGTACGAGCGGGGCCGGGGCCTTGGCTACAGCCAAAGGTAAATACGCAGAGAAGTGCAGAGGTAACAGAGATATTCTTAAAGTTCACAACGTGCTCCTTATTGTGAACACACCTTAGAGCCCATCCTTAAAGCTTACAATCGGCGCGGGGGCCGAGATTCAGATGGATGCCGCGCTGTGCGTTAGATTCGGGAGCGCGCGCTCAGTTGGATTCTTCTTTTTTGAGGAACTGCTCGATGAACTGCGTGTGGATGTCTT
>JBDSDI010000003.1:0-7893 GCA_039920645.1 Bdellovibrionota bacterium
CAGTTCAGCGGTTCTTCTAAGCACCGTTTGAGCTTCATCGTCGGCGGAGGATTCCTCTTATGAGAAAGCTACTCGTCTGCGCCGTACTGCTTTCGTCGTTTGCGGCGATGGCACAACCCTGGCGCGCGAACTTCAATCGACTCGTCAAAGAGGGCAAGCCCGCCAATGCTCTTCAATACCTTTGGCTTCAAACCGCGCGTGGCACGGGATCCGACGAACATGTCGATCGCGCATTGCTCCTGGAAAGCCTCGGCTTTCCTCTTGCGGCCCTGCGCGAGTGGGCCGACGCTGCGGAAGCGAATCCTCGCAATGCTCGTGCGCTCGAAGGCTTAGGACAAGCCGCGCTTACCTGGGACCGCCTGGGTTCCGTAAACCAAGTTGCGAAAGTTGCTTCGGATTCCGGCGTGCGCCAGACCCAGTGGCCCGTTTCCTTTCGTATCGCCGTCGCGCTGAATGCATTCCGCGGCGGAAGTTCTTCGCTCGCCGCTTCGATCTTACCGAGCGCGCGCGACATCGCGGGAATCCGCGATCCGCAAGCGCGTCGTGCGGCTGCGCTTCACTTGGCTTCGATGCAGTGGGGACTTGGACAGCCGCAAGTCGCCGCTCAAACTTTGGATGCGACCAGCGGCGCAGACACTTCCGCCGAAGCGGGCGTCTTGCGGCTGCAGGCGGCGCGCGCTTATTACGATCTCGGCCAGATGAATGCGAGCCTCGAGCAACTTGTTCGTCTGCCTCGTAATTCTGGTTCATGGTACCCCGGCGTTCTTGTCGGCGCGTGGGCTGCTTACCGTTTGAAGGACTATAATCTCGCGCTCGGTCAGTTGCTGACGCTACACAGTCCTTATCTTAACGACAAATTCGCACCCGAATCCTACGTTCTCGAGGCTTCGACGCTTTTCCAGATCTGCCAATTCGCCTCGGCTCAGAAGAGTCTCGCGCGGTTGCGCACGAAGTACTCCAAAGTCTCGGCGGCGGCACAAGCGCTTGAGCGCTCGACCGGCAACGCGACCTCGCGCGTAAGCGCGGTGGTGAATTACGCACGCGGGCAGCGCGAAGCGCCTCTTGGCGTCGACGCCTCGGCATGGGCGCTCGTGATGGACGCGCTCCTTCAGGAAGACGTCGTTGCGCGTGCGGACCGCCTTATGCTTCAGGTCCAGTTCGAAACCGACAACTTCGCGAAGATTTTTCCGGAGACCAATCAACCCTTGTTGACGGGCCTTCGCGCGCGTTACCAGGCCGAACTCAACTACGCACGCATCGAAGCGTACAAGGATGGCGTTCGCGCCATCAATCGCCGTCTGCGCACGCTACGCGCCGATGTCCAAACCGCTTTCGAGAACGCGTCGCTCGTCGAAGTCGAGATCAGTACGCGCATTCGTGAGCGTTTGATCGATTCCAAAGTTCCGACCGCCGTTGCCGTCGATTTCGAAGCGGACGTGCGTAAGGGTTACGAATTCTGGCCTTTCGAAGGCGAATTCTGGCGCGATGAAGCCGGAAGCTACGCCTTCGCGACCACCAACGTTTGCGGAGAGCAGAATCTATGAGTCCATTGCGGAAAGGCTATCTTTTCGTGGCCCTCGTTGCGTTCCACGGAACGTGGTCCTCGAATCTCTTCGCGCAGTCCGGACAAAGCGCGTGGCAAGTTGAATCTCAGACCAAGGCCGACGCCACGATCCAAGAGGATAAAGCCGATATCGAGCGATCGCGCGTCGTGATCCGGCGCAAGATGGAAAAAGGCGGTCCGAGTATTCACCGTGAAAGCATCTCGTTTGACGAAGCGCTTCGCCAGAAACGTCTCGAGAAGACCCAAGCCTTGATCACTCAACTCGAAGGTCTCGTCGCGCGCGAAGGACAAAGTGCTCGCCGCGGAGAACTTCAAATGCGCCTTGCGGAACTTTATTTCGATCGTGGTCGCGACGTGGCTGTGACCGAAGGCGAGTCGTGGCGCAAGGCCGTCGAGAAATGGGAAGCGCTTGCGCCCGAAGTTCGCGAGAAATCGTCGCGTCCTGCCCTCAAGACGCCTCAAGCCGACAAATTCCGAAAACAATCGCTCGGTCTCTACAACGATCTCGAAAAACGCAGTCGAGGCGCCGACAAGGGGCGCTCGCAACTCATCGAACGCGACGAGGTCCTTTTCTATTTGGGCATGACTCAAGTCGATCTGGGACAGGGCAAGCAGGCGTCTCCTCATCTGGAAGAACTTCTCAGCAAATATCCCAATAGCCAACGTTCCTTCGCGGCGCGCCTTCAGCTCGCCGATCTTTACTTCGACAACGCCAACTTCAAGAATGCGCTTCCTCTTTATCTGAAACTCGCTTCGACTGAGGCGAGTCCCGAGCTCTCCAAACAGGTTCGTCCCTACGTCTTCTACAAAATGGCGTGGAGTTACTTCAATCTCGGCGCCTACGACAAAGCTGTTCTCGCCTATAAAAAAACGGTCGAACTTGCGCAAGGCAACGAAGGACTTTCCTTCAAGACCGAAGCGGAGCGCGACCTTTCGCGAACTTTCGCGCTCGCCGGACAATACGACGAAGGTTTCGAATATTTCAGCGGCAACCAAGAGCTCCAGCGCGAGCATCTGCGCAACTGTGCAGATTTGGCCTCGAGTCGCGGTCAAACCAAGCTCGCGATCGGATTCTATGACAAACTCATCGACGGCGATCCCAAGGCTGCCGAAGCGAAGGATTTCGCTCTGGCACGCATGGAAGTCATACGTCGTTCGGCAACGCCCCAGCAAGTCGCCGCTCAGATGGGCGACTTCTTAAAGAACTACGGCGCGGATTCATCCTGGATCTCCGCCCGCAGCGCCGAAGAACAAAAACAAGCGATCGAAGAAGCGGTCGGCATGGTTCGCCGCGAAGCGAAGTCTCTGCACAAGAGTGCTCAGCGCTACGGTAAGGCGGAAAAATTCGCCGCGCCCGAGGCGTTCTACAAGGTCTATTTCCAACATGTTCCCGAACCGAATGCCGACACTCCGGAGAACGTCCACGAAATGCGCTTCTATTACGCCGAACTTCTTTACAAGATGAAGAACTTCGACGAAGCGCAGAAGCAGTACGCGCTCGTGGGAGAAGGCAAGTATGGAGCGGGCGCCGCTTACAACCGCATTCTCGCTCTGAAGCAAATCGCGGGCAAAGACAAGGATCGCGCGCGCGATCTCTTGGATGCGACCGAAACTTTCATCAAAAAATTCCCCGAAGACAAACGCGGAAGCGATCTGCTCTACGCGAGCGCCTTCGAAGCCTATTCGAGCGGCGAGAAAAATTCTTCCAAAGAAACCCTTCTTTCCGTTATCGAGCGCTATCCGAAGAGCGACGCCGGACTCAAGTCGGCTGAGCGCTATCTCTTCCTCCTGGAGGAGCAGGGCGATCTCGACAAGGCTCTGCAGGAGAGTGAGTTGCTCTCGAAGAATACGGCCCTCATGACCGCACACGCGACGACGCTTGCGCCGAAGGTTCGCGACTTCCAACAGCGTGTGAACTTCAAGCGCATTGACAAGATGGACGGATCCCCCGGAAAAGGTGCGGCTCAAAAGGCCGAAGCCTATCTTGCAGTAGCGCCGTCGCTTACGCCCGAGCTTCAGGAAAAGGCCCTGAATAATGCCGTAGTCTTCGCCGGAAAATCGGAAGATGCGGAGCTCTCCAAAAAGGCATCCGCTGAACTTCTAAAAAAGTTCCCTCAATCCACGTATTCGCGCTCGCTCTACGTGCAGCAAGGCGACGAACTCGCGCGTAAAGGCGACTGGCGCAAAGCCCTCGCGACTTACGAGACTTATCTAAATATCAGCGCGAAGGACAAGACGTCCAAGAAGGAAGATATCGAGCTCGCGCTCTGGAACAAGATCTTCATCCAGTCGCATCTCGAAGACCAGGTCGGAGTCACTCGCTCGCGAGCTCCTTCGAAAGAACTCGACGTGGCCTATTCGCAGTTCCTCAAAGATTATCCTCGCTCGAAGTTCCGTCTCGAAGTTCTTCAGTTCGCTGCGTTCCAGAATGGCGTCAGTGATGCGGATCTCGCAGCGTGGTCGAAACTCGGTTCCTTGAGTTCCGACGAGCGCTCGTTGCTCGATGAAGCGCGCCTCGCTCGCACGCTCCGCTCCACGCCCGTCAAGGGACGTGCAGCGATTCTGAAGAACTGGCCTTCGTCCAAAGCGAAGAGTCTCGACTGGGAACTGCGTCGGACACTCGCGGGTTGGGCGTTCGAAGCGCTCGAATCGGATTTCGCCGCCTATCAGCGTCAAAGGCTGAACTTCCAAGGTGCGGCTTTCGCGAAGACGCTCAATCAGAAAAAGAAATCTCTCGAGGAGCTCGAGAAGAAGTACCTCAACGCCGTCGCTTACGGCGATGGCGACGTGGCGCTGAAGAGTTTGGTGCGCGTGGCTAACGCCAACCGCGACTTCGCGCTCGAGCTATCGAAAGCACCCGTTCCGAAGGAAGACCTGCAGGCCTTCGTGAAACCTTATGAAGACAAGCACGTCGACTTGATCGGCCAATGTCTTGTCAAAGCCGTCGACTTCAAGATCGCTGGCGCCGGTCTCGGCGAATGTCGCGATCAGATGCGTGCGCTCGATCCCAAGCGCGTGCCGCTGCAATATGAAACGCTGCTTAATCCCGGATTCATTCAGGCTCCGACCGACGCAAACACGTCGCCGCTTTGGGCGCTAGCCGAAAAGGCTTTCCGCGAAAACCATGAAGGCGAATTCGTGCTGGCCATGAAAGTCATGCACGGCGAGATCAGTGCCGGACGTTTGCCGAAGTCGTGGGACGAGTACATGAACAATCTCGACGGTCTTCAGTCCTGGAGACGTGGCGCTTCGGACGCCGCCGTGAAATCGTTCCGCGAAGCCCTCGACACTTCGGGTTCCGAATTCCGCGATTTGCGCCGTATGGCCGCGATGAATCTTGCCGCGATCAACAATCAGATCGGGGATTATGCCGAAGCCGATTCTTTGATGGAAGGCCTTTCGAGCTCCAGCGCCGAAGCCGCGATGATCGCGGGTGTGGCGAAGCTCGGAATCTCGAAATCCAAGGACGCCGCTTCTCTCTTCGACGACGCATATTCGAATTTCAAACAGCATCGTGAACTTCTCTTGCACGCGGGTATCGCGTGGAAGGCGGCGGGCGACAATGGCAAGGCCGTCGACCGTCTCAAAAAATACATCGAGCTCGAAGCTCCGTCGGCGCGGGATGTTTCCCGTCAGCTGCTCAAAGCCTGGAGAGGAAATTGATCATGACGTTTTCCAAAATAGTGTGCGCTCTCGTGCTCGTTCTCGCACTGCCCGCTACGGCAGCGAAGGCGGCTCCCGCCAAGGGTGGGGGGAGTGGAGCTTATTCCGAAGAGGGCTGGATCATCCGCCGCACCAAGAAGGGCGTCGTGAAGACTCCCCGCAAGCAGAAATTTCGTTTCGAGGGTAGCGACGTCCAAGGCAACGTCGATCGTCCTTCGCAGGGCGTCCTCGGAGCCCGCGTGCCCCGCAAGAATACCTCTTTGATTCCCGTGAGATCTTCGTTCCGCGAAGAGTTCCTCAGCGTCAGCGGCCTTACGGACAAATAGAGAATAAGGATTGGATGGATCATGAAACACGTTTTGGATCTTCAAGTCTTTGATGGCGACAAGCTCGTGGCCCATGGCCGCTTCGAGCAAAACAAGATCGTGATGGGGCGGATTCTTTCCGCGGACTTCCGTATTTCGGACTCGAGAGTTTCGCGTATTCACGCGCTGCTGGAGCGTCTCGACGATGGCAGCATTCGGATCACCGACCTGGCTTCGAGCCACGGGACGACCGTTAACAACGAACGCGTGATCGAACGCGTGATCGGCCCCGCCGACGACATCCGTATCGCGGGCCTGAAACTTCAGATGACCTTTCAGGCCATTGAAGACGCGCCCGAAGCACCAACGTCGGCTCCTCGGACGGCGAAAGCGCCCGAAGGCGCTCGTTCTGCTCCGCCGTCGCCCGTCGCATCCCCCGCCGCGCGCGCAAGCGTTCCTCCCTCTGCTGCGGCACCCGCCGTCAAAACCAATCGCGACCCTACCGTGGTCCGTTCCCTGAAGGACTCCGCACATTCCCGTGGTGTCCTCGATTCGACCACAAAGCCCCATGAAGAACTCGAAGTCACCGTCTACTGGGGCGAGACCATCCTCAATGTTGACCACTGTCGCGATCGTCGTAAGACCATTCGCATTGGCGAGAGCGTCGGCAACGATTACATCGTCGCGTCGAGCGTGCTCCCGTCGCAATTCGATTTCATTCGCGTGAATGGTTCCGAAGCTGAAATCCAAATGCATCCCTCGATGCGCGGATCGGCTCGCGTCGGCGGCAAGATCGTACGCTTCGAACAAGACGCAGGAGTGGCCAGCAGTCCCTCCAGCATCCGGCTCGCAGGCGACGACATCGCCAAAATCCAGGTGGGAAGCGTGCACTTCTTCCTGATGTTCGTCGGCAAGCCGCCCGAAATTCCTCGCGACGTCATCTTCGATCAAGGACGCCTCTACTGGTTCCTGCAGATCTCGTTCTCGATCGTCGCGTTGCTCTTCCTCTGGCTCGGAACCTTTTACAAACCGCCCATCGAAGGCATCGTGAAAGAATTCCCCGAGCAGATTCGTCGCGTGATCGTGCAAACCTACCGCAAACAAAACCGGCCCGCGGTTGTGGGCGATAAGGCCAAAACCGGCGTGAGCGTCGAGAACGCCCAACAGATCGGCGACAAAGCTCAGCAAGCGGGCGGCGACGAAGGCGCGGGCGCGAGAGAGCGCGGCGAAGAAGGAAAACGCGGAACGAAGGACTCCCAACAAGAGCGCGGCGTCGAGCAGCGCCCCGTAATTGCGCATGCAGCACCTCCGCAACCCGGTAAGCAAGCGCCCGCTCCCGCACCCAAGATCGGAAAATCGGTGAAGCTCGGCCAAGCGCCGAAACTCACCGAGAACGCGAAGCCCAAACCGATGGCAATGCATTCGCCTAAACCAACGAACACGCCCGCCGAAACGATCATGTCTGCGCTGAGGGGCTCGGGTATTTCGAACGGCACCTCGCAAGGCGGAGGCAAGTTCTCGGGTCAGGTCGCAGTCGACGAAGCCTTCACGGGCGTGGGCGGCACGCATGGCAACGGTCGCGGATCGGGCGGCTCCGGACTTCAAGGAAGCGGCACGGGTGGCGGTGGTACGGCCGTCGGCGTCGGCGGTCTGGGCACTTCGGGCTTCGGCGCCGGAGCGAAGGGCAACGGCACGGGATCTATTCCCGGCGAAGGCGGCGGCGTCTCGATCGGAACCGAAACTCAAAGCGTCTACGTTCTGGGTTCGCTGAGCAAAGAAGAAATCGAACGCGTCGTGCGCGCGCACGCCAGCGAAATTCGCTACTGCTACGACCGCGAGATCGCACGCAATCCCAGCCTGAGCGGTAAGGTCACCATGAAGTGGACCATTGTCGGAGCCGGACGCGTCGAGAGTGTTTCGACGAAGGACAACAGCACCGGGTCCAAATCCCTGTCGGACTGCATCGGCGGTTACCTCAAGGATTGGA
This sequence comes from Bdellovibrionota bacterium, assembly GCA_039920645.1. Classification (GTDB taxonomy): domain Bacteria; phylum Bdellovibrionota; class UBA2428; order UBA2428; family UBA2428; genus CAMCVE01. Next base: position 7,520 of record JBDSDI010000003.1, read on the forward strand.
AGTTCCCAACGCCTGCGGAAGGTTCGAGTTCCGACGTCGAGTATCCTTGGATCTTCAAGCCCAAGGGGAGTTAAGTATCTAAGTTATTGAATTTTTGTGTGCGAAGCCCCTATGAGATAAGGGCTTCGACTCATGACGGTCCCCTCATTGACTCAACGTGTTAATTTGTTTAGACAGGCTCTCTATGAGTCTTCGTGCCGTAATGGTTTTCTCGATTCTCGCAGCTTCGATTCCGCGCGCTTTTGCCGAAGCCCTGGCGAGCCCTTTAGATCCCAACCCTACGTTTGTTTCGATTGTCGTTTACGACAGCACCGAGGCGCTTGCGGGTCACTTCGGTCACGTCGATCTTCGCTTCTCTTATGGAAGCTCACCGG
>JBDSDI010000004.1:0-2543 GCA_039920645.1 Bdellovibrionota bacterium
CGAAGGGCTTCTTCCAGTTCCTCAGGAGTGGAGGAAAGTTTGATCGTGAGACTTCCGCAGGGAAGGCCTTTTTTCAGAGCGTCCAGCACGGGGACAGACTAGGCGCTCGACGGCTGAAGGGCAAGCAATCGCGCTTCCCAAATGTGAGCTAAATCCCGAGAAATCGTAGTGCCTTAGGTCTTGTCTCGCAGGTCCATCCGTGGGATGTGTCAGATGTGAAACATGCCGTCGGCGTGGTCGGGGGATCCGGCTATTCAGGTCAAGAACTTATCGATCTCTTGCGCGGGTCCAAACAGGACTTCGAGCTGCGCGCTCAGCTCACGCGCGACGATCTCGCCAGCGACGAAGCCCTCAAGAAAAAAATCTCCGGCCTCGATATCGTTTTCCTCTGCACTCCGAACGAAATTTCTCTAGAGCTCGCCCCCAAGATTCTCGCGGCGGGCGTGAGTGTGATCGATCTCTCCGGCGCTTTCCGTCTCAAAAAACACTCCTACTCCCAGTGGTACGGCTTCGAGCACTCGTCGCCCGCGTGTCTCGCACAGTCCGAATACGCGCTCTATCCCTGGGTGAAGCCGGCTTCGCTCAAGGCCAAGCCCGGACCGCGTCTCATCGCCAATCCTGGCTGCTACGCGACCGCAGTCGAGATGACGTTGATTCCGCTTTTGAAATCCGAGCTCATCGATCCCGTGCGTATTTTTATCGATGCCAAGAGCGGCGCGAGCGGTGCGGGTCGCAAACCTCAGCTGAGTCTCTTGTTCACCGAGATCGCCAACGAGTTCAAACCTTACAAAGTTGGCAGTCATCAGCACTGGCCGGAGATCGTCGAAAGCGTCGAGGCCCTCAGCGGCGTCACGACCGCGCCCGTCTTCATTACGGAGTTGCTGCCGATTGAGCGCGGCATCTCGGCGGCGTTCTTCTTGGAATGGAATCCTTCGCTTCCGCCGGAACTGCGCCATGTCGATCACCTCGTGCGTTCGATCGCGAGCGCTTACGGTGACGATCCGTCCATCGAAGTCGGTAGCGACGAAAAATTCGGCACGCTGAGAGGCGTTCAAAAAAATAACCGGATCTCAATTCGCGCGACGGTCGCCTTCGGGCGACCCGTGATTTTTACGACCCTCGATAACTTGCAACGAGGAGCTGCAGGCCAGGCGCTCATGAATGCCTACTGCCTCGCAGGCCTCGCTCAACCGGAGTTTCTCTTATGATGCCATTCATCCAGATGCCCAAAGGTTTTCTCGCAACCGGCGTGAACTGCGGAGTTCGCCGCTACCGTCCCGATATCGGGATCATCAAGAGCGAAGTGCCGTGCGTCGCTGCGGGCACCTTCACGCGTAACACGTTCAAGGCGGCACCCGTGCTCTACAACATGAGCCTCTTGCCCTCGACGTCCATCCGCGCCCTCGTCGTCAATAGTGGCCATGCTAATGCCGCGACCGGCGAACAAGGAATGAAAGACAATCTCGAACTCGCACAGCAAACGGCGGAAACCCTCGGCCTGAAATCCACTGAAGTCCTCGTCGCTAGCACCGGCGTCGTTGGCGAGCGCCTGCCGCTGCAGAAACTCGTGCCCGCGCTTCCCCAGGCCGTGCGCGCCTTTAGCGATACGATCAACAACTTCGCGCTCGCGATCATGACGACGGACTTGGTTCCGAAGTTCGGTTCCGAGACTTTTGAATTCGGCGGCAAGACGGTCACGGTAGCGGCGTGCTCCAAGGGTTCGGGCATGATTCATCCCAACATGGGAACCATGCTCGGCTTCGTCGTGAGCGACGCACTCGTTTCCAAGGACGTACTGCAAACGCTGCTGCGCGACGTCTCCGACGAAACCTTCAACATGATTAGCGTCGACGGCGAAACTAGCACCAACGACATGGTGCTCGCGATGTGCAATGGCCAGAGCGGCGTCAACGTCGACGCGGGCGAAGCGCACAAACTGTTCAAACAGGCCGTCATGAAAGTCTGCCGCGATCTCGCGATCTCGATCGCGCGCGACGGCGAAGGCGCTTCGAAGCTCATCACCGTGATCGTCGAGGGGTCGAAAGATCTCGTGCTCGCGCGTGAGGCGGCTCGCCTCATCACCACGTCGCCGCTTATTAAATCGGCCGTGCATGGCGAAGATCCCAACTGGGGACGTATCCTCGTGCGTCTCGGCCAGGCCGGTGTACCGACCGAGTGGTTCGAAAACATCGAGATCCGTCTGCAAGACATCACCGTCTTCAAGAACGGTTCGCCCCAAGCCTTCGATCGGCCCGCCGCGCGCCAAGCGCTGCAGGCCGACCACGTTACGATTCGCTGCACGCTCGGCAACGGTCCTCACCAGGCGACGGCGTGGGGCTGCGATCTCACCAAGCGCTACGTGGAGATCAACACGGAGTACTCATGATCCTCTTTAAGCTCGGCGGCAAAGTCCTCGAGAATCTCCTCGAAAACAGTTCGACCCTGAGTGGGTGGGCCCAGATCAAAGAACCCTTCGTCGTCTTGCACGGCGGGGGTGCGGTCATCAACGAGACGGCTGAGAAACTCGGCCTCAAGTTTTCCTT
>JBDSDI010000005.1:0-3071 GCA_039920645.1 Bdellovibrionota bacterium
TGGCCAACGCCGGTAATCATCTCCACCTCCTCGTGAGATTCACGCAGCGTCGCGGGTTGCAAAACTTCCTGCGCGGATCTTGCGGTCTCATCGCCCGCAAAATGCTCGGAGCTGAACGAGGCCGTGCCCACGAGCACCCTTTCTGGTCGCAGCGCCCCTTCACGCGCATCGTCAGCTGGGGCAAAGATTTCAACTCCGTACTCGCCTATGTAAAACTCAATACGCTCGAAGCCTTGGGTTTTCTAGACCGGAAATTCACGAGGGCGCTACCCACGCAGGCTATCCGAAACAAAATACTAGGTGAGATCAGCATCGCGCTCGATACGGCTTGAAGCCAAATTCGCGCGAGCCCTCGAAGCCCTGCATAATCAAAAATATTTCCCGCTCCACCTAAGCGTGCGCTTCGGGCTGCTGAAGCTTCTGGTAGCGCATGAGAACCCAGTAGAGTCCCGCACCGTAAATTCCTAATGTGCGCGCATACATGAGTCCTTCGGAAAGCGAATGTCCGATATCAACCGGGAGATTATGCTTTCCGCGCAGACCCATGCGGCTCAGAGCATTGTAATCGAGCAAGCCCGACAAGAGACTTGCGAGTCCGGAGATCCCCGTGTGGTCGCACACGTCGAGACGCGCGCCGAGAAAAGGAACCTCAACGATCGCTTCACGGAAAACAGGATCTTGAAGTCCGAAGATCAGCGTTTCCGCCTCTTCGAAACATTTTTTGGCTTCATCCTGATCGCGGTGCGCGGAGTGCAGACGCGCCATCGAACAGAGCGCACGCAGGTAAGCGCCTTTTTCGCGCGTCGTCCAAGCGCTCGAATCCGCGTTCCATTCTTCGCGGTAACGGTCGAGCATCTCGACGCAGGTCTCAGAAACCTGGGGCGTATCGAACGCGAAAGCCGCATAAGCGAGCACACGCAAGAGCGTGAGTTCGGAAAGGCGTTCGGGCGGGCACTTGCTCGGCGCTCCGGAACGCGCTTTGCGGTAGTCCTTCAGGCGCCTGCGGCTGTCGATGAGCTGTAAACGAAGATCGACGGGCTCGACGTTCACGAATTCAGAGAGAAGTTGAACTTCGGTCGGGATGCGCGGGATGCGCGCGCCGTTGCCTTCGATACCGAAAAAGATCTGCGCGGCTTGGCGCTCGCGCGGCGGAAGCGCCTTTAAAAGATCTTCCGGGGCGAGTTCGTAAAATTTCTTGGACGCCGAGAGCGCGGAAGCGAAGCTCGTCGTGGTCTCGTTTCCCACGGGCGTCTGAATACGGAAATCCTCCAAAATCGCGTCAAGAAGTTCGAATGCGGCTTGAGAGATATAGGCGGCTTTGCGTGTCTGATGGGCTTCGATAAGTGTCTCGAGAAGTTCAGCGTTCTCGGTCAAAAGTTTTTCGGTTGAAACCTTGGAAACGTGAGCCCATGAAGCGCGCGCTTCGGCGTCCTGAACACGCTCGTCGGTCACGGCCATGCGGAAAAAACCGCCACCAATGACGTCGTTCAGAGGCGAGCGCGCGAGTCTTACAAGCGAAAGTTCGCCCCAACGCCCGAGATCTTCGAATCCCAGCAATGCGCGATAAGCGACGGGATACTGAAATACGTTTCCAACCCCGACGAGTCCCGTGTCCATCTGGAGACTTTTCTCGAGCGGCGTGAGGAAACGATAGAGTCCCGCACGACTGAGAATGTCGGCATTGTCCTGAGAATCATCGTAGGTTTTATCGGCCCGCACGGCGAGAGGATCGGTCTTGCGGAAAGCGTGGAGTTCTTTTTCGGCCTGTTGTCGGAGAGCGACGGGATCGGTCTGCCAAGCGACCCAAAGCTGCCGCGTGAGCTCGACGAACTCTTTGATCTCAAGGGCACCGCAGAGAAATACGGCGCGCCCTTCGGGCGTGAGGAAGACGTTCACGGGCCAGCCCTGCTGCCCCGTACGCGCTTGAAGGAAGGTCTGGAGGCCTTGATCGATCTCGGGGCTCCAGTCTCGGTTCCATTCGAGCGACTGCATCTGTTCGCGCAGTCCGAGCCACGCGGGATTTTCAGAGAGCTCCTGCTTCCACACACGGGACGATTCGCACCAAGGGGCGTAAATATGAAGCCAGGTGAGCTGAGATTTCTTACGGGCCTGCGCCAAAACGGGATTCAGCGATTCGTTGAGTTTCTTTGCCATATTCAATTCCCGCCTCGAGGATTCGGTTCTAAGATAGGGCCATGTCGGAGCGCTTGCAAATCCACGTCGAACTCGTCACGATCGGCCGCGAAATCCTCGATGGACGGGTCATCGACACGAATGCCGTCCGCATGGCCGAGCTGCTCAAAACGCGCGGCTTGATCGTGCGCCACGCCCAACGCGTCGACGACGACATCGAACGCATCGTCGAAGCTTTTCGCCTCGCCGCATCCCGCAGCCAGATCATCCTCGCGACGGGAGGTCTAGGCCCCACCTCCGATGACCTCACACCCGAAGCCTTCGCGAAGTTTCTTGGAGTTCCTCTTAAGGAAAATCTGGTCGCCCTAAAGGTCGTCGAAGACGGCCTTAAAATTCGCGGTCGACCCATGACGCCCGCTCAACGTAAGCAAGCTCTGAGCCCCGAAGGCGTGGACGTCGTCTTGAACCCGAACGGAACCGCGCCCGGAATTTTTTTGCAACGGACAAGCGCGGTCGGCGAGCAATACTGGGCGCTGATGCCGGGCGTTCCGCGCGAAATGCTCGAGATGCTCACCCACGATATTCTTCCGCGCCTGCCCGGCGTTCCCACCTATCGCACCCATCAGTGGGCCACTCACTTCGTCGCTGAGGCCGCGCTTCAAGACCGTCTTCAAACGCTCATCGCCAAACTTCCGCCCAACGTGGAACTCAGTTACCGCACGCGCTTTCCCGAAAATCACATCGGCCTTCATGCCGATTGCCCCGACGACGCGAGCGACGTCCGCTTCGATGAAATCCGGGATGAGATCACAGGTCTCCTCGGCGCCGATAGCTTCTTCGACGGCTACGAGCTCAAAGAAATCGAAGCGCTCGTGCTCGCCAAAGCGAAGGCTTCGGGAACCTGGCTCGGTTGCGTCGAGTCCTGCACCGGCGGACTG
>JBDSDI010000006.1:0-3797 GCA_039920645.1 Bdellovibrionota bacterium
TGCCGTTAGTTTGCGATCGTGTAGACCGTGAAGGCGGCCAGATAGGCAAGCAAACTGTAGCCTAAAAACAACAACGCTGGAATTTTCCAGGAGCCTAACTCTTTTCGAAGGACGGCAAGCGTGGCTACGCATTGCATAGCGATGGCGTAAAACACCAGGAGCGCAAGACCGCTAGCCAATGTGAGACCCGAGGAATGCAGTTGATCGGCGAGCCCATGAAAATCTTTATCGGCTCCCGCGATCCCTAACATCGTGCCCAGGGTTCCTACAAAAACCTCACGTGCAAGGAATGACATCAGAATCGCTACGCCGAATTTCCAGTCCAGGCCGAGTGGTTTGAAAGCCGGTTCGATCCATTTTCCCATCGAAGCCAGATAGGAATGATCAAGCTCTCCTCGACTCGGGAAATAACCGAGAGCCCAGATCACCACGGCCACCGCAAAAATCGTGGGGCCGGCTCGGGTGACGAAACTGAGTGCTCTGTCCCAGGATTTGCGCAGGATCGAAAAGAGGTTGGGAAGGCGGTACGGAGGTAGCTCTAGGATGAACGGCGCATCCGATGTGTTTCTGAGTAACGTCTGCTGAAGCACGCCCGACACCAAAAGGGCCGTGACGATACCAAAGAGATAAAGCGCGAAAAAAGTCATTCCTTGGAGTCCGACGAGTCCCCCGAGATAAGTGTGTGCGGGAATGAGTGTGGCAATCAAAAGTCCGTAGACGGGAAGGCGCGCCGAACAGACGGTAAGCGGCACCACGATCATCGTGAGGAGGCGCTTCTTGGGCGACTCGATCGTGCGGGATGCAAAAATGGCAGGAATGGCGCACGCGTGACCGGTGAGAAGCGGCACGAAACTTTTTCCCGAAAGTCCAAAGAAGCTCAAGGGACGGTGGCAAATGAGCGCCGCACGGGCCAAATAACCGCTGTCCTCGAGAAATCCAATGATCAGCGTGAGGACAAAAATTTGAGGGGCAAAGACAAGGAAAGACCCGAAGCCACTAAAGACGGCGTCCCTCACGAAATCGGCAGCCACGCCCTTTCCAAAGAGGGGAACAAATTGTTGGGCGAGCCAACTTACGATCGATTGGACCCCGTCCATCAACGGCGCGGACCAACTAAAGATAGCCTGGAACAGGAAAATCATCGTGAAGCAAAAAATCATCAATCCCCAAAAGTGGGAAAGGATGATGCGATCGATTCGGTACTGTGAACGCAGCATGAGGTCGCCCTTAAGGCCGGCCTTGTTCGAGAGGTCTTTGGCGAGAGCTTTGAGTTGGTTGGTGTTTCGCGTGAGCGGGACAACATCAGATTGATCGCCATCGACCATCTTCTCGATCGCAATTTGGAGTTCTTGAAAGCCCTTTCGTGTTTTGGCGGAGATCTCAACCACGGGGACACCGAGGCGATCTTGAAGCATCTGAGTGTCCACACGGATTTTATGGGCAATGATCTGATCCATCATATTCAGGACAAAAAGAATGGGGTGCTTGTTGCGCACGCACTCCTGTTGAAGCTGGAGAGCCAAAAAGAGACTGCGCTCGAGGCGGGTCACATCCAAAACGCAAACCACGCCGCGGATCTTCGGTGATTGCAGGTAGTGCTGCAGGCTCTGAACGGCAACTTCTTCGTCGCGAGTCAGAGCCGTAAGAGAATAGATACCGGGAAAGTCGACGAGTTCGAGGCCGAGCTCGGTACTCCAACCCGTCGCGAGTTCTACCGTCACGCCCGGGAAATTCGCCACTTTCTTACGGAGTCCGGTGAGTCGGTTGAACAGGAGGGTCTTCCCACTGTTCGGGTTTCCCAGAAGAAGGAGAGTGCCTTTTTCGTTTGAGCTCATTGTTCGGTCAGTAGAAAAATTTTAACGGCATCTTCTTTGGAAATCGAAAACACCGTGTCGGAGACCTCAAAAACATGAGGGGCGCCGAAAGGAGGGGTCTTGATACACTTGACGCTCTCGCCGTGTCGGAAACCGAGTTCAATAAAACGATTTTGATGATGCTTGAGAAGGCTTGGGCAAAAATCTTTAATGAAGGCCTCTTGGTTTTCGCGAAGGGACCAAAGGTTGGGTGCCGCCATGGGACCACGCTATCGATTGAGCCTCTTCGGGTCAATGATATTGATAATCGTTATCAAAAAAGAAAGAGGATTTTAGGCGGGACCCAAAAGCTCGAGGATCTTAGCTTTGCGGAAGGCAAACATGGACTCAAGCTGCTGTCTCGCGAAGAGCTTCTCAGCTACGGCTCCAAAAATTCCGAAGGGCATCTCGTATTCCACGTCGTCGACGATCCAGGTGCCTCCGGACTCGATTTTCACCGGATGGCCGCTGTGCTTGCCTTCGAAGCGGGTGTCGCCGCTCTCGAAGACGTGGTGGTGTTTCCAGTAGGCGAAGGGGCCGCTGACTTGGATATCGACGAATTCGCAGCGTTCGGGGGTGACTTTGAAGTCCTGGATTTTAGAAATCCACTTCAGGGGGACGGGAACGCCGTAAGGTTTGAGGCTTATGACGACCGTCGCGCCTTCGCCCATCTCGGGCGACTGAAGCTCGACGCTCGCGCCATAGGCGGGCGGGGTGATTTTTTGAAGAGTGGCAGGATTAGAGAAAAGTTCCCAGACTTTGGGGAGCGGCTGAGCCACCCACTGGCGAGACTGAAGGCTACGACGACGCGGCATCGCAAATCAGCCGACGGCGGGAGTGCCGTCGCTGGGCGGAAGCGTCGCTTCGTCGCCCATGCCGTGCTCGTCGACGCCGCGCTTTTCGTTGGGCTCGCCGACTTGGCGGCCGCGTTTTCCGAAGGGGCCGTTGTGATCGCTGCGCGTGGGACGAGCGACGGCAACGCGTTGTTGGAGCTTAATGAGTCCGTCCATGAGAGCCTCAGGGCGCGGAGGACAACCGGGTACGTAAACGTCTACGGGAACGACGCGGTCGACGCCCTTCAAGACGCTGTAACCTTCTTTCCAGTAAGGTCCGCCTTTAGTGGCGCATGAACCCATGGCGATCACCCATTTCGGGTCGGGCATTTGATCGTAGAGAAGTTTCACGCGCGAAGCCATCTTCAGAGTTACGGTTCCCGCGACAATCATGAAGTCCGCTTGGCGAGGAGTCGCGCGAAAGACGCCGCAACCAAAACGCTCGAGATCGTAGTGCGAAGCGCCGGTCGCCATCATCTCGATCGCGCAGCATGCGAGACCGAAAGTCATGGGCCAGAGAGAGTTCTTGCGTCCCCAGTTCACAACGTTGTCGAATTGGTTAAGAAGAACGTTGTCGCCTGAATTGTTAGTGAGACTACGAACGCCCGGAATCGCAGGTGTGGAAACTTGAGACATATCGAAACTTTAGCATGCTCTCCCGCAAGCGGGAAACTGCTTTTGATAATGCAGCGAGTCTCAGTCTTCGCATTAAGGCGGAGAGCTGTGACTCAGGCCACTAAGCCGCGGAATATTGAAGACCGTCCTGCCTCGCCTTGCTTGTTTTAGCTCTCGTTATCAAAGTCCGCAGGAATCGACGTACGCATTCTTATAAGGAATGCGTAACGCGCGAGTCATAACTTCGAGCTCAAGGCGTGTAACCGCGCATTCGTCGCTTTCGCCGCGTAAGTGCAGCGCTTCGTGGATGAGGACTTGCGCCAGGAAGACTTTGCCGAGACTTTTACTCTGCGTGCAGAGATAGATCGTGGAGTTCGAGGGCAGGTTGCTCGTGACGAACGCCGCTGTGAAGCGACCTTCGGTCGAATCGCAGGTTGCGGCATAGGCCGAAGGCGGAGCCAAAATCTGAGAACTTTTGAGAATACTTTGAACGTCT
>JBDSDI010000007.1:0-6607 GCA_039920645.1 Bdellovibrionota bacterium
GTGCGGATAAGACCGAAAAGGAAGCGTCTCCTTACGGCAAGATCGCCGTCAGTCGCCGCGTTCCGACCGTCGAGCGCGATATCTCGCTTGTCTTCGGCCCTGAAGCCAGCGCCGCCGAGATCGAGAAAACCGTTCAGAAAGCGATCAGCGGCGGACTCCTCAAGGAACTTCGCTGCATGGACCTTTACCAAATGCCCGATGGCAAACGCTCGCTCGCTTACAGACTCTTCCTACAGGGTGAGGGCACTCTTTCGGACGCAGAAATTCAAACCGCGGTTTCTCAAGCCGTGGATGGCCTTAAGAAGAAATTCAACGCCGAGGTCCGGGCTTAAATAAGCGATTTTTTAAATGCGGCCTTAAGCGCGGCGGGCGCAAAAGGCCGCGCTTTGTTCAATCTTTGGTCGGCTCAGAAGCCTCTCTCGCGAGCTGCCGGAGCCAAGTCTCCGGAATCCGTTTTGGGCACGGATGCTGCTGATACCTTGCCATGTCTTTATCCAAATTCGGACCCGTGTTCTTAGCCCTTACCCTTCTTTGGAGCGGTCACGCTCGCGCTGTCATGGGCCGCGGTCCCGTACTGCCCGTCAATAAGCCCGATCTCTACGCCAACGCTCAAGAGGGCGAGACCGTGATGTGGGTCCTCGAGAGTGATGGCCGTGAAATCGTCGTCGAGGAGGTCCTCGTTGACGGCGTCTGGGTAAGAAATCTCCACGTCATGAAAGAAAAGGGGGGTGCCGAAGGATCGAATTCTCAACCGGTCTTGGACTTCTCCGAAATTCCCGATTCAGACGTCGTTAAAATCGAAGAATCCGACGATCCGAACGTCTGGTCGACCTTTCTCCACGACTCCCTCGCTATCCCCGAAGGCGTCGGAATTGGTCTGGGATCGCTCAGTTTCGAAACTGAGCGCCTGAAGATCAAGGCGGGCTTCAAACTCCCTCCCCGTGAAGAACGTCCCGTAGACTCCAAATGGATCGAAGTGGTTGGCGCCGAGGTCGGCTTCTCGATCAAACTTTAAGTATACGCTCTAAGAAGCCAGAATAACTCAACTCTAGACGCCGCATCAAAGCTGTGCTTCTTTAGGGAGCATGGCTTTTTACCGTATTAAGGAAGCCGCCGAGAAGATTGGCGTCGTCCCACATGTTTTGCGTTTCTGGGAGTCCCAGTTCCCGTTTTTGAAACCCAACAAGACAAGTCGTGGACAACGTCTTTACTCCGAGGAAGACGTCGAAAACTTCCACAAGATTAAACATCTTCTCTACAACGAAGGGTATTCCATTCCGGGAGCCCGCAAGTTTCTGAAGGAATCACGCTTCAAAACACCCGACAGTTCCGGCGCCGTTGATCAGGGAATCCGTGAAGAGTTCTGCCGTGACCTGCTCGAAGAGTTGAAGTCCCTTAAAGAGACCATCAAGGAGTACTAGAATTTATGTCGCCTGCAAAAAAAATCACCGTCCAACCCGCCGATGGAAAACTCGGCATCCTGCTTCCCGGTATGGGAGCTGTCGCCAGCACTTTCATCGCAGGCGTTCTCTCTTCGCGTAAAGGCCATTCCCGTCCTTTCGGTTCACTCACCCAAATGGGCACGATCCGTATCGGCGCGCGCTCCGAAGAACGGTTTCCTCTGATCAACGACTACGTTCCCCTCGCGCAACTCAAAGACATCGAGTTCGGCGGTTGGGATATTTTTCCCGACAACATGTTCGAAGTTTGCACGAAGGCCGAAGTCCTGAGCGAAAAAGACATCGGCAAGATCAAAGAAGAACTTTCCGCGATCAAGCCGATGCCTGCGGTCTTCTCAGCGAAGTACATCAAGAACATCACCGGCCCGAACCAAAAGACCGGTACTCTCTGGGAAAAAGCGCAGGCTCTTCGCGCCGACATCCAGAACTTCAAGAAATCTAAGAACTGCGCTCGTCTCGTCACCGTCTGGTGCGGATCGACCGAAGCTTACTGCAAACCTTCGAACGTCCACGCGACGATCGAAGCGTTCGAAGCCGGCCTCAAAGCGGACTCCGAAGAAATCGCACCGTCCCAGATCTACGCTTACGCTTCGATCATGGAAGGCGTGCCTTTCTGTAACGGCGCTCCCAACTTAACCCTCGATATCCCCGCGTTCATCAAGCTCGCCAAGGAAAAGGGCGTTGCGATCTCCGGTCGTGACTTCAAGACGGGCCAGACCCTCATGAAGACGATCCTCGCGCCCGGACTCAAGAGCCGCATGCTCGGCGTCGCCGGCTGGTACTCCACCAACATCCTCGGCAACCGCGACGGCGCAGTCCTCGACGATCCCGCGAACTTCAAGACCAAAGAAGAGTCTAAGCTCGGCGTTCTCGATCAGATCTTCCAACCGAAGGTTTATCCTGAGCTCTACGCGAACCTCTACCACAAGGTCACGATCAACTATTACCCACCTCGCGGCGACGCGAAAGAAGGCTGGGATAACATCGATATCTTCGGTTGGATGGGTTACCCCATGCAGATCAAAGTGAATTTCCTTTGCCGTGATTCGATCCTCGCAGCTCCGCTCGTTCTGGACCTCGCGCTCTTCAGCGATCTCTCGCAACGCGCGGGTTTCTCGGGCATCCAAGAATGGCTGAGCTTCTACTACAAGGCTCCTTCGGTTCCTGAAGGCCACGTCGTAGAACATGACATCTTCATCCAGTCGATGAAGCTCAAGAACACGCTTCGTTCGATGATGGGTGATGCGCCTGTCACTCACACCGAAGACGCTGTTGAAGCTTAAGGCACGAATTTAAAGAACGTGTCTCGAGTCTCGCAGACTTTTCAGGCCGCGTTTAAAAAAGGGCTTTCGGGTTTCGCTCTCAAGCGAAGCGACCCGACGGCCCTTCTTCTTTTCCGTCTCGAGCCCCATGAATTCTATTCGCTGCCGGCCCTCTCGGAATCAAACGCCATCCTGCGCGCGACATCGGTCGTGGGCTATCTCTTGCCATCGCTCATGTTTGTCGCAGTGGTACTTCTACTCGAAAATCTGCTGCCGCTTTCTTTTCTGTTTTCGGATCTTTTTGTTCGCGGCATTTCGCTATCTCAGGCCGTTCTTCTCGGTGCAATCCTGTTCGAGGTTTTTCGTCTTTTCCGCGACAGTCTGAAGCTCGGCCTGCGCTACGTCGCCGTCTCGTCGGCGCTGGCGATTACGCTGCACGTATCGGGCTGGCCCAACGCGTCCGTGCTGGCGGCGTGCGGTGTCTACGCCGCTTTACACGCTCTCGTCGAAACCCACGCGCGAAGCCGACGGCAAGAAAAAGATCGGCTCAAACTCGACCCTCTCGTCATGCTGACCGTCTTGGGCCTGGTGAGTCTCGGAGCCTGGGGAACGCCTTGGGCCTCGCTCGGACTCCTGGGCGATGTTTGGTCCGACAACGGATTGAGCGGCCAACTGGCGCGTTCGTGTTTGTGGGCCGCACTTGGACCTTCGATGCTTCCCGTTCTTCTATTGCATTTATCCTATGCGATCGCGGCATTGCCGGGACTCCTTATGATGACGTGTGGTCTCGGGCTAATTTTTTTCGTGGTCGGCAACACGTCGCGCGAGGCGTGGCCTCGACAGGAAGTTTCTCCGAGGCCCTGGGTTCAAGCGGCTTTTCATGGAGGTTTTGTGCCCGCGCTCGCGCTCGTCACGATCGCCGCACTCATGACCTGGCCCGAGAACATCCAGTGGGAACAACTCTATTTTTGGGTCATGCTCCTCGGCTTTGCGCTGCGCGCGCGCGGATGGAACATAAAAATCATCGTTTCTTTGGCCTGGGTGGTCTTGTTTACTCAGGCAATTATTGAGAGTCTCGGATCATGAAGCAGGCGGCTCCGTTGAAAAAGACCGTAGGCATCCTCGGTGGAGGTCAACTCGCGTGGATGCTCGCGAGTGCCGCGCATGATCTCGGATACCCGGTCGTGGGCTTCGTAAAAAGCCTTGACGAACCTCTGGCTCAACTTTCCTTCGTCGAACTCTACACTCCTGAGAGCATCGAAAATTTTGCACGCGCTATCGATGTCCTTTGTTTCGAAAGCGAATTTTTCGAAGAACGCTGGGTTGAACAGATTATGTCCTTTAATCCTTCGGTCAGCGTAAAGCCCGGACTTACGACGATGCGCCTGCTCCGCGATAAGCTCGATCAGAAAAGGCTCTTCGAGAAGCTGGGAATCGCGCAGTCCCCTTATGTCGAACTGCGAGAGAGCTCTTTAGAAACTGATCTCTCGACCGCGGCTGCGAAGTACCCGTCGGGTTTCGTGGTGAAACGTGCTCGCGGAGGCTACGACGGCAAAGGTAATTTCTTCATCGAAAAAATTTCGTCGCTCGCAAAAAACGAAGCGCTCCGAGAATTCTGTTCAAAGGCTTTCTCCGAAGCTTCTCGGATCTACGCGGAAAAACGCGTCGACTTTCAGCGCGAGCTAGCCATCGTCGCCGTCGCAAGCCAGGCCAAGGGCGAATTCATCAGCTACCCACTCATGCTCACGCGTCAGGTCTCGGGAACTTGCCAAGAAGTGTGGGGACCTGCGGTGACCTTGGGAATCGAGGCCGAATGCGCCCTTCAGGCTTCACGATGGTCGATGAGCGTCGCGAAGCATTGTCCCGATCTCGCCTGTTTTGCGATTGAGTTTTTCTGGGACAAACACAACGGCCTACTGATCAACGAGCTCGCGCCCCGGGTTCATAACAGCGGTCATTTTACGCAACTCGAAGGAGACCGCTCGCAATTCCATAACCATATCCGCTCACTTATGGACGAGTCACTCGTCCCCTTTACGACCCAAGGTTTCTATCTGATGCGCAATCTTCTTGCGCCGAAGGAACTGAGCACTCTGAGAGTCGACCCGGAAGAAGTCGAAGAGCTACGAACCCTCTGGAGGGGCGAGCTCGCCTGGTACGGTAAAACGCATTTGGCCCCGGGTCGTAAAATGGGACACGTGAATCTGAAGGAAGAGGGCGCTTCGGCGCTCGAAAAAGCGCGCGTCGATCTGGAGCGCCGCGAATCCGGGTTTTGGGCGCGTCTCAAGGATCAGACACGCATCTGAACTCTAAAAATTCGGCCAATCTTGATCCTCAGGGGTCCATGATTTAGTGTCCCTCCATGGTCGGAAAAATCCTTAAAAACTCCGTGTTCTTGGCATCCCTCGTTGCGCTCTCGGCCCACGCCGCAGCTCCAACGCTCAAAGTTGGTATCTATCTTCCCATGTCGGGTGATACGGCCACATTTGGAGCCGATGTCTACGCGGGGATGAAAATGGCGATCGAAGAACTTAACAAGGCCGGAAAAATTAAAGTTCAGGCAATTCTCGAAGACGAAAAATCTGATCCCACGGACGCCGCCAACGCCGTTAAAAAACTCATCAACATCGACAAGGTGAATATTATCCTTGGGACCGTCGCCTCCTCAAACACCAACGCCGCTGCTCCGATCGCACAAGCCGCGAAAGTTCCTTTACTGACCCCTGCTTCGACCAACCCCAACGTCACCAAGAACGGCGACTACATCTCACGGATCTGTTTCATCGATGACTTTCAAGGATCTGCTCTCGCGAAGTTCGCGAAAAATGAACTCAAGGCCACGAAGGCAGCTCTCGTCCTCGACTCGGGCTCGGATTACTCCCAAGGTTTGGCAGCGGCTTTTCGCAAAGAGTTCAAAGCTCTCGGCGGCGAGATCGTGACCGAAGTCTCCTACCAAGCCAAAGACCAAGACTTTTCATCTCAGTTGACTAAAATTCGCACCAAAAAACCCGACGTGATTTTTGTTCCCGGTTACTACGGTGCCGTTGGCAATATGCTTCGCCAAGCCGTCAAACTCAAAGTGAAGGGCACGTTTATCGGTGGAGACGGCTGGAGCTCGTCACAACTCGCTGGCCTCGCGGGTGATGGGATCGAGGGACAATATTACTCAGCTCACTTCTCGCACGAAGACACCGATCCCGCCGTTCAAAGCTTCGTAAAAAAATTCAAGGCTGCGAACAAGATCGCCCCTTCAGACATGTCCGCCCTCGGCTACGACGCAATCTATTTCGCGGCCGATGCCTTCAAGCGTAATGGTTACAAGACCGACTCAGAAGGCCTCAAGAACGCTATCAATTCGACGAAGAATTTCCCCGGCATCACGGGCAATATCACCCTCGACTCTGACCGCAATGCGACCAAGCCTCTCGTGATTATCGGGACCCATAAAAGCGGCGATAAATTTAAGCAACGCGTTCAGCCCTGAGTCATAGATGAGCGAATTCGTCCAATATCTCGTTAACGGTTTCGCGCAAGGTTCGATCTATGCCCTCATCGCTCTCGGTTACACAATGGTGTACGGGATCCTGAAGCTCATCAACTTCGCGCACGGCGAGATCTATATGATCGGCGGTTACGTAGGTATTTTCTTACTGAGCACGCTGGGGCTGCCCTTCTGGGCGGCCCTCTTGTTGGTAATGCCGATCGTAGGACTCTTCGCGGTTCTCATCGAACGTTTCGCTTATCGTCCTCTTCGCGGAGCGCCCCGGATCGCTCCGCTCATTACGGCGATCGGTGTTTCGATCGTTTTACTTGAGCTCACGCGGCTGGTGGCCGGCCCTCAACCGCGTCCTTTCCCTCAACCTTTCGAATACGTCAGTTATGAGG
>JBDSDI010000008.1:0-7589 GCA_039920645.1 Bdellovibrionota bacterium
CAACTGGAGGAAAAGAAAGACGACTCTTCCGGTGCAAGTCTTGGCCCTTTCACGAACCTCAACTTCGGAGGCGCGCTCGACATGCGGCTTTACTTTCCCCGTCTGGGCGGTCCGACGGATTCCCATATGGGTTTTGGAAACTTCGATATTCACGTCTCGGAACTTTTCCTAACGACGAATATCGGTGATCACATTTCGGTTCTCGCCGAACAGCTGCTTGTCACCGACCCCATGGGCTCCACCACGGGCCAAGACCATGGCTTCGTGTATGCCATCTTCTCAAGTATCCCCGGCCTGCCTGAAAGTTTCGCCATTAAGGTCGGACGGATGCGCTTCCGCTTCGGAATCGACTCCAAACTCGATTCACCTGCGAACCCCTTAAAGAGTCCTGTCTATAAAACACTGGGGATTATTACCGATAAGGGGGTCGAATTTTCAGGTTTCGCCGGGCCCCTTGATTGGTCCTTGGGTGTCGCCAATGGTGTGGACTCGATCATGGTCCCGGTCGTTACGACGACCGGCATGCCTGCCGAGGTGATGATGGACACGCGTAACGGCTCCAAGCCCGTGATTGCGCGTATCGGGTTTGATGCGACGGACTCGTTCGCTTTAGGTTTATCCGGCTTCGCGGGGAAGACCTATCCTGTCACCTCGCATTACGGATTTGCGATGCACGATATGCTTTTTAACGGCCACACCGACGAAACGCGACTTATCTCCAAAACCCGAGCTGCACTCGACGCGAAACTGAAACTCGGTTCGCGATGGGATCTGTCGGGAGAATATGCCTTCGGCAGGGATCGGGATAACGGACGAAACTATAAGGTCTGGTCGGGATATGGCCGACTTGACTATAGGATCGTTCCTCAAAAATGGTCCGCACAACTTCAGTACGACTATTTTGACGACGGCCGCGATGTCACCTTTATCGACGGCAAGTCCTACAAAGACTCCGGAACGATGGGACTCGGGCTGACCTACTACTTGACCGAGCAAGCTTGGATTCGGGCCGATGGGATGGTGGATGACCGTGGCCTTTTCCGGTCGAGAGATGGCGACGTCCATGCGCCCGAGTACTTGGGCGTCGTCCAAACGATGTTGAGCTTTTAGGAGAGAACACCATGAGCATGTTGAAGAAGAAAAAAAATGTCATTACGAAAATGTTTTGGAAGCGGGGCCGTTCGGCCGTGGTCGCTGCACTAGCCCTGACTATGAGTGCCGCAAGCCATGCGCAAGACGCAACGGGGCAATACACGTTGCGCGTCGATAAAATGATGTGCGGCAGTTGCACGGCGCGGGTGAAAAAATCCATCCAATCTCATCCGGGCGTTGAATCTGTAGACGTAAGTCTCGATACACACGAAGCACAGTTCTCGTGCAAAAAAGATGCGCCTCAAGGCGCGTGCGACGTCGAGACGATCAAAAAAGATCTCCAGCGCATCGGTTACCCTGGACGCATCGTAAACCAAAAACCCGCTAAAGAAGATTCATGAAAAATCATATCCATGGATTGTCCGGCCACGTCACCGACCCCGTCTGCGGGATGACGGTCGACCCTTTAAAGACTTCGCACACAACGCAGCTCCATGGACAAACGTTTTTCTTTTGCTCAGCCAAGTGCGTCGCGAAGTTCACCGCTAGTCCGAATGAGTATTTGCACTCAAAGGTAGATGACGCGAAGTCCGTGTCGGCTGATGATCGCATCTACACCTGTCCCATGCACCCGGAAATCGTGAACAAAGGTCCGGGCGTTTGTCCGATTTGCGGAATGGCCCTCGAGCCCGTCGAGGCTCGCATCGATGACGGCCCTTCCCACGAGCTTGTCGACATGACGAAGCGTTTAAAAATCGCCGCTCCACTCACAATCCCTCTTTTCTTGATCGCAATGGCAGATCTCGTACCCGGACTCGATCTTCATCACCGCGTTAGCCCCGAAGTTCTTTCCTGGATTCAGCTTATTCTCGCGACGCCCGTTGTGCTCTGGGCCGCGTGGCCCTTCTTTGCTCGCGCCGTAGACTCGGTCCGCCACCGTAGCCCGAACATGTTCACGCTGATCGGCCTGGGAGTTGGCGTCGCCTACGTCTACAGTTTCATCGGAGTCCTTTTCCCCGGCAGCTTCCCTGAGTCTTTCAAGATGAACGGGCAAGTGCCGCTGTACTTCGAGGCCGCGGCCGTCATCGTGACACTCGTGCTCGTGGGACAACTGCTCGAGCTGCGCGCTCGCTCGCAAACCGGTCAGGCCATCAAGGCGCTGCTTGGACTGGCGCCGAAGACCGCCCGGCGTATCGGTGCCGAAGGCCAAGAGGAAGACGTTCCTTTGGAATCTATTCATATCGGGGACCGCTTGCGGGTGCGCCCCGGCGAGAAAATCCCGACAGATGGAATTGTCGTCGAAGGTCGAAGCGCCGTAGATGAGGCGATGATCAGCGGCGAACCCGTTCCCGTCGAGAAAACAGAGGGCGACAAAGTAATCGGAGGAACACTGAACCAAAAAGGTTCACTCGTGATTCGGGCCGAAAAAGTTGGCGCAGATACGCTGCTCTCACAGATTGTGAAACTCGTATCCGAGGCCCAGAGAAGTCGAGCGCCCATTCAAAAACTTGCCGACAAGGTCGCAGGAGTTTTCGTTCCCTCCGTCGTCGGCGCGGCCCTCCTCACATTTGTCGTCTGGACGGTCTGGGGCCCTGAGCCCCGCATGATCCACGCCCTTGTGAACGCGATTGCCGTGCTCATTATCGCGTGTCCGTGCGCGCTCGGCCTTGCTACGCCGATGTCAATCATGGTCGCTTCGGGGCGCGGCGCAAGTCTTGGAGTGCTTTTCAAAAATGCCGAAGCCATCGAAGTTTTGCGCAAGGTCGACACGCTCGTCGTCGATAAAACGGGCACCTTGACCGAAGGCAAACCCCGCGTGACCAAGATTACAAGTCTCGGATCTCGTGGCGAAGACGACCTGTTGAAAATCGCGGCGGGCCTTGAAGCGCCCAGTGAGCATCCTCTTGCCGGCGCCATCTTGGAGAGTGCAAAGGAAAAGAAACTCGAATTCGAAAAGGCGCACGATTTTGAAAGCCTTACGGGCAAAGGAATTGTAGGCGTCATCGGGGCGCAAAAGTTTTTTGCCGGAAACTTAGCTCTCGCTAGAGACGAGAAGGCGGAACCCGACGCGCCAACTTTAAAGCTCGTCGAAGCCATGCGTCTCGAAGGTCAAACGGTACTTTACGTGGGACAACCGGGAATTCTCCTGGGGGTGATCTCACTGGCCGATCCGATCAAGGAATCCACTCAAGCCGCATTGAAAGAACTCACTGAGGCCGGACTTCAAATCGTTATGCTTACGGGTGATAACGAAACAACGGCAAAAGCCGTGGCAGCCACGCTTGGGATCAAGGAGGTTGTTGCCGATGTCTTACCGGCCGGCAAGGCCGAGGCCGTGAAGAAACTCCAGGCTCAAGGTCGCGTCGTGGCCATGGCAGGAGACGGCGTCAACGATGCCCCAGCACTCTCCCAAGCAGACGTCGGGATCGCCATGGGAAACGGCACCGACATTGCGCTGCAGAGCGCCCACATCGCGCTCTTAAAGGGAGATCTGCGTGGCATTCTCCGGGCCCGAAGGTTGAGCCAGGCCGCCATTGCGAATATCAAACAAAACCTTTTTTTCGCGTTCGCTTACAACGCTCTAGGCGTTCCGATTGCGGCGGGAGTGTTCTTCCCGATTTTTGGATGGCTCTTGAACCCCATGCTTGCCGCAGCGGCGATGGCCCTGAGTTCGGTATCCGTGATCGGGAATTCGCTGAGGCTTAGAAACTGGAAATAATGAAAGGTTCTACTCGTGAAAGTCGCTGAGAACCTTGGGCCGAATCGCGACTCTCAGTGCGTTCAGAATTGCGAACACATCGATAAGCTCCTGAGTAATCGCACCATGGACTGGCGACAATAGCCCGAACGCCGCTGCCACCATTCCCAAAGCACTGAACGTCATTCCGCCAATCGCACTCTGCAAGGCAATCGTTCGCATGCGACGGCTGATGTGGATGAACTCGTCGACTTTTTTAAGCGAGTTGTCGAGAATAACGACACTCGCAGCTTCCGATGTGATTTCACTGTTCTGGCCCATCGCGATGCCAACGCTCGAGGCCATCATAGCTGGCGCGTCATTGATTCCGTCACCGACGTAAAGAGTTTTTGCCTTCGTGGTCTCTTCGCTTACGATGGCTAGTTTTTCCTCGGGACTTTTCTGGGCGTAGGTTTCTTTGATGCCAACTTGCTCGGCGAGATACTTTACTTCGGACTCGCGGTCTCCGGAAAGGATGATCACTTTATCGAAACTATGCTGCGGCCCCAGGTGCGAAATGAAGGATTTGCTGTCATCGCGCGGAGCATCGTGGAAGCGCAGGATCCCCGCATAGCGAGCACCCACGACCACGATACACTCAAGTCCTCCTTGGGTCGGAGGAATTTTTTCTGATTCCTGAAGATTTTTCTGCCCCAGCTTCTTCCTGCTTGTGACCTCGATTTGCTGGTGGGCAACAACTCCTATCAGGCCTTGCCCGGGTACTTCGTGCACTTCGCTCACATCTTGAAGCTTGAGCTTTTTTTCTTCGGCGGCTTTCAGGATCGCTCCCGCAAGCGGATGTTTTGAGTAACGTTCCAGGCTTGCGACAAGTGAGAGGAGGTCGTCGCTTTGGAATTCAGGCCTTGAGACAAGTTCGATCAACTTCGGTTCCCCGTACGTGAGCGTTCCCGTCTTATCGAAGATCGCGGTTCGGCAGCGAGAAATTTGTTCTAGCGCGACGGGTGATTTCACAATGATGGCCCTTTTGGCTGCTAATGAAATCGATCCAATGATGGCGATAGGAATGGCGATGAGAAGTGGACACGGTGTCGCCACGACGAGCACTGCCAGAAATCGCGTCGCGTCGCCCGATACCGCCCATGCGATGCCAGCTATTAAGAGCGCAAGTGGCGTGTAGTAGGCGCCAAGCTGATCGCCCAAGCGCCGCAGATGCGGTTTTTTCTGCTCAGAATCGTGCATGACTTGCATGATTTTTGAGTAGCGGGAGTCTTCGGCGCTTTTCGTTGCCCGAATCGTCAAGGCCGACTGGTCGTTCACGGAGCCTGATATCACCGTTGAGCCCGCGGTTTTTCCGACACGAAACGGTTCCCCTGTGAGATAGGATTCATCCATGGAGCCATGACCTTCGACGACGATGCCATCTACGGGACACGTCTCGTGGGGATAGACAATAAGAAGGTCGTCAATGCGGATGGCCGATACGGAAATGTCTTCGGTCGTGGTGGCAACTTTCTTATGCGCAATCGACGGAATACGTTTCGCGAGGGCTTTGAGTACCGACGAAGCATTCGCCGTTGCATACGCTTCGAGTGCCTCGCCACCCGAAAGCATCAGAATGACAATCGTCCCCGCGAGATACTCGCCCAAAAGCAGCGCGGTTATGATCGAGATTCCCGCGAGCATGTCGGCTCCGAACTCCAAGCGAAATGCCTTCACGAGAAGTTCCCAAATCAAAGCAGATCCGCCGATGACGAAGGTTATAAATAGTGGGGAATCCGAATGAATTATTAAATGCGTTGCAATGGAAATAAGAGCCAGTCCCGCGATGAACAGGGTTCTTTTCTTCCAGATCTTCTTCAAGAGGCTCACAGGGGAAGCGTAGCACCTCGACCGGTCTAAGGGCGATCCTCGAGATTTTGGACCAAGAAGTCTTCGATTTTTTGGTGATGCCACAAGTAGGCACGGAAGACAGTCCCCAGGTGCCCTGCATTGATATCCACTTTGGCAGGTCTCCCGAGCGCACGCCAAAGAGCTTGCTGGGTCTGGGATGCGACAAACTTATCCTTGAGGGCATTCACCATGAAAACCTTTTTCTCGCGGGAAAGCGGTAGAAAACGTGTCACATCGAAGTGAATAACTTTTTTCATTTGGGCTTCGTACGCATCGACCGAGGCGATACCAAGATTCTTCATCCGTTGTTCCCGCTGGGCTTTAACGGGGCCCATTTGGCTCTTCGCGAGAATCGTCCAAAGGGGTGCGCCGCTCACGATCAGCACTGCACTTTCGATGCGAGGCTCGCTCGCTAAAAGCACCGACGCATAGAGTGAACCGAGGCTAGTGCCCAGGATTCCTATGCGGCCGGGCACAAATTTCATAATCGCTTCCACCGCGTGAACAGCGCGACGGTAGCCATTGTCATGGGTAGAAAAATCGAGCGAGCTTTCAGTATCATACGTCCAGGTTTTAACGAGGAGAGCGCCCAGGCCGCGGTTGCAGAAATCGCGCGCGTAAAGACGATCAAGCGTATTTTCGCCGCCCGTGGGAGGAAGAATGATGACGTTGGCGAGTTGATCCCCTGCCTCGGGAGTGTAGTGATCGAAAATGACGCGGGCCGGGCTGCCGCGCACGGGATCCACGATGGAAAGCGTTTTGCGAATGAGTTGGCAGCCGTGTTGGTGAGATTCTTGAGGATGTTCTTCGATAAGGATGGCATCCGCGGGGGATGGAGAGGCGTGGCCTTGAGGCGCAACGATCACGAGAGAAAATGCGACAATGGCCTGCGCCATGCGGAAGGAGGATTTCATGTTTTTTTAGCTAACATGGATCACGAGGACTACGCCAGAGACATCTTCACGTCATGTGCTGGCGACATCCTCGAGGCGAAGGCCAGCTCGCCCGTCTGATTTTTTGAATCTGAACGGGCTGAAACACTTTCTGAGAATACGCTCTTTTGGTGCTGAGATTTTTCCTTGGGATTCTATATACTCAGAATCATCGTGCTGAGCGTTTTTGATTATTTCAGCTACCGGGACTATCTCCAGGCCGGCTTTGCTGCCCGCCTGTCCAAAAACCCTTCCTATTCGTTACGCGCTTTCGCTCGAGATCTGGGGCTCTCACCCAGTCAGCTCAGTCAGGTGCTCTCTGGGGCTTATGGACTTTCGTTGGTTGCCGCAGGGCGGGTGGGCAAGGCCTTGGAGCTGACAACGGAGGAGCAGAAATATCTAAACGACCTGGTGACGATGCTTCACGGGCGCGGCTTCCAGCAGCGGGAAAACGCTCGTAAGCGCGCGACGGGTGCCTGTCGTTCGCTCCGCAGAGAGATCGACCTGGACTCTTTCCTGAATATTTCCGATTGGTGCCATCTCGCTTTGCGCGAGCTCTGCGTCCTGCCGGATTTTAGTGACGATCCTGCATGGATGGCCTCGCGGCTTAACCTCGACGAGAATACCATTCGCGAGGCCTGGGAGCGCCTGCTGCGCATGGGTCTCGTGTCGCAATCAGCGCAGGGCGATTGGCTGCCCCAGCCCTATTTCGCTACTCCCACGGATCAGGCCCATGTGGCGGGAAAAATTTTCCATCGCCAAATGATCGAAAAGGCACGCGAAGCGCTCGAGATGCAGCCTCTTTTGGAACGAGACTTTTCGGGTCTTGTGCTCGCCTTTGCTTCGGAGCAGATGCCCGAGGCGAAAAGATTGATCCGTGATTTTAGGCGAAGCTTCGAACCGTTACTCAAGGAGCAGCGCAGCTCGCAGCCGGACAGTGTTTATGGGCTGACGATTCAGCTCTTTCGATTGGATTC
>JBDSDI010000009.1:0-4964 GCA_039920645.1 Bdellovibrionota bacterium
GAAGGTCGCCATGTACACGCCTGAAAAAAAGATCGCGACGGCTGCGGCTCCGGAGACATTCATTAAGGCGCCGCTCATGACAGATCCAGAAGGAAACCGTAAAGCAACAGACTTCCTGACCCGGCTCCAATGACGTTCCTCACGAGCGATCCCCATAACTCCACGTCCGGAAAAATTACGACGTCGACGAAGAAGAGAATGTTGTTAAGCGCAAGCCCCATGAAGCAAAGGCTGCTCCAGAGTAGAAGCCTGACATTGTCCCGCCGATACCCTCGGAAAAGAAGAAAGGCACAGCCCGAGCTGAGCACGGCACAGAGGAAATATACAATTGTGGCAATCGTCATAGTCATTCGTCCTTGTCTGATTTTCTAATCTTGAACGCATCCAGGAAATTCATCATCTTTTCGGTCGGACGTGCGTATATCGCGTCGATCACTCGCACCCGACGAATTTTATATTCTTGCTCCAAATCGACGACTCCTTGATGGAGTTCATTGCTCGCGGGAGAATAGCGGTAAAGCACTTCGCCTGCCTTGGGACCCGCAGCTAAAAAACCACTGCTCAAAAGAGCCGCAAGGCGATTTTGAGTTGAGGTTGCGCTGGTTCGGATTTCCTGACTGATGCGTTTGACGTCCCATTCGGCGGCAGGCTGCCGGTAAAGTAGGAATAGAATTTCAAGTTGCTCGACGGAGTCGATGTGCTTGCTAATAAAATTCCGCGTAGGTTCTGACAGCCCGTCCCGCATCAGCTCACTACCGTCAAGACCGGCGCTAGCCTCGACGCTCTTCTCGCATATTCCGCCACGCTTTGAATCAATGTGCCGCGGTCGATGGGTTTGGTGAGGTGATCATCGCAACCGACCTGAAGACACCGCGCGCGTTCTTCTTGAAGAGCGTGCGCAGTCAGCGCGATGATGGCGCCTTTGTATCCGTCATTTCTCAGTCGCGACGTGGCTCCGTAGCCGTCGAGCTCAGGCATCTGGATGTCCATGAGAATAACATCGTAGTCATTGCTTTGCGCCATGCTGACGGCCTCGAGACCATTGGCGGCGAGATCGACATTCGCACCGGCCACGTTGAGGAAGCGACTGATCAGCAGTTGATTCTCGAAGACGTCTTCGACGAGCAAAACTCGAACGCCTTCGAGACCCGAGTGATTCGATCGGTCAGTCGCTTGTGCCTCGCTCTGTTCATCGGTGAAGGAGCTGACGAAAGTCGACTTGTTGTGGAGTGGTGGCGCGATTTCGATCTTGAAGGCGCTGCCGGCCGAGGTGCTGCGATCGAGCCAAACGTTGCCCCCAAGCGCTATGGCAAGTTTGCGCGACAGCGCAAGTCCCAGTCCCGTGCCGCCGAAACGTCGCGTGGTCGAGCTGTCGGCCTGAACAAAAGGAGTGAAGAGCTTGCCCACCTGCATGGCATCGATACCTAAGCCGGTATCGATGATTTCCACCGAGAGCATCGCGGGGACTTTCGCAGAAGCTTCTTTCCATTCCACAAGCATCTGGATGCTTCCGGTCTGCGTGAACTTGATGGCGTTAGAAATGATATTGACGATGATCTGACGAAAACGCACCGGGTCCGTCGTGACCCGTCTCGGAAGCGGACCGACCGGTCTCAGACTCAAAATCAGGCCCTTTTCGATGGCTTTGAGATTCATCGAGACGAAGATTTCGCGGAAGAATTCCTTCACGTCGATATCGAGATCTTCGATCTCCATGCGTCCCGCTTCGATCTTCGAAATGTCCAAGACTTCGTCGATGATCTTCAGCAGCTGCTTTCCGTTGTTGCGGATGGTCGCCACGCAGCTGATCTTCTCGTTAAGACTCTGCTCGGCATCCAAGAGAAGCTCCGAGAATCCGAGGATCGCGCTGAGGGGCGTGCGGATCTCGTGACTCATGTTGGCGAGGAAATGCGTTTTTGCAAGACTGGCCGATTCGGCGAGTTGGCGCGCTTCAATCGCATTTTGTTCGAAGAGCTTCCTGTCGTGAATGTCGGTGCAGGTTCCGATCCACCCCATGACTTCGCCCGTCTCGCTGCGCTCGGAAACCGTTTTGATCCAGTGCCAACGGACTTCGTTGTCATGACGGACAATCCGGCATTCCATATCGAAGCTCGCGCCGCTCGTCATCGACTCCAGCCAGACTTTCAGGAAATTTTTAAGATCGTCGGCTTCGAAAGCGTCACGCCAACTGATGCCCGCGTTCTTCTCGACATCAAAACCGGTGTACTCGCGCCATCCGGTGTTGCAATAGATCAGCTCGCCGGTCGGGCCGGTCTTCCAGAGGATTTGCGGAATCGCGTTCGCTAAGTTTTGATAACGCCGCAGACTCTCGACTTCGAGGCGCGTGCGATCATGAATCCGTTCGCGCTCGTTAATACGCGCGATGAGGTCGGCGTGTTCCTGAATCTGTTTCGTCTTGCGATGGAGATCGGCGAAAACGGCGACCTTCGCCTTAAGAACCTGCGGATCGAAGGGTTTGAAGAGATAGTCGACCGCTCCGGCGTCGTAGCCTTGGATAACGTAGCTGTCGTCCTTATTGATCGCCGTGACAAAAATGATCGGAACATGTTCACAAGCGACTTTTTTGCGAATGAGAGACGCAGTCTGAAAACCGTCCAGGCCCGGCATCTGCACGTCCAAAAGGATCATCGCAAATTCATGGTCGTCCAAAAGGCTCAAGGCCTGACGTCCCGACGTCGCCGTAACCAAACGGTAGTCCTTGTTATCCAGCACCGCTTGAAGTGCAAGCAAGCCATCCTCCCGGTCATCGACCAGGAGGATTTCTATGGGGTCTCGAGCGTTCATACCATTCCGTCGAGCTGTGGCTGCTCGGAATCAGCAATCGAAGTGAGATTCGTATGAGAAGTCTTCATAGGATTCAACCAGCGATAGATGACCGACATGAGATGAGATTCGTCGACCGGTTTGGTCACGTAATCCGAAGCTCCTGCTGCCAAACATTTCTCGCGGTCGCCCTTCATTGCCTTCGCCGTAACGGAGACGATCGGCAGATCTACGAAGTTCGGCATCTCACGGATCCTACGGATCGCCTCAAGACCGTCCATTTCCGGCATCATCGTGTCCATAAGGACAAGATCGACGCCGGGATTTTCCTTGAGCGCATCGATGCCGTACTTACCATTCTCGGCGTAGAGCACCTCCATGTCGTGCTGCTTCAGGACCGTCGAGAGGGCAAAGATGTTTCTCATGTCGTCGTCGACGATAAGAACCGTCTTGCCGCGGAAGCTCGCATCCTTCGGCATAGGCTCGTACGTCAGCGCATCGGAATCGTGACGTTCGGAGCTCAGGTTCGCGTCGGAACCCATGTACTTCTGGGGAAGAAGCAGATGGAAGGTGCTGCCGGATCCGGGTTCGGATTCGACGCGGATCAGGCCGCCCAAGAGACGCGCAATTTCGCGGCTGATGGTGAGACCCAGGCCCGTACCGCCGTATTTCCGGCTCGTAGTTCCGTCGGCTTGTTGGAAGGCTTCGAAGATGAGCTTCTGCTTTTCCAGTGGAATGCCGATGCCGGTGTCGGTGACACTGAAGACGATGACGTTCTTGCTGCGGTTAAGCGGCTCGTAGGGATAGCTCGCGCTCTTGTCCGCAAGCGACATGCGGAGACGAATCGTACCCTTGTCGGTGAATTTGAATGCGTTGGACAGCAGGTTCTTGAGGATCTGCTGCAAACGGTTCTCGTCCGTAAAGAGGTTCTTCGGAAGATCGGCGCTCTTCTCGAAGACGAACTCGAGACCCTTGTGTTCCGCGACGGGCCGGAAGGTCTGCTCGAGGTACTCTTGGATATCGCGCGTTTCGACTTCCTTCGGATTGACGGGCATCTTGCCCGCTTCCACCTTGGAAAGATCCAGGATCTCGTTGATCAGTGCCAGGAGATCTTGGCCCGACGAATGGATCGTCGACGCGTATTTCACCTGGTCGGCGTTGAGGTTGAGATCCTTGTTGTTGGCCAGAGTCTTCGAAAGAATCAGGAGCGAGTTCAATGGCGTCCGCAACTCGTGCGACATGTTCGCGAGGAACTCGGACTTGTACTTCGAAATCAGCGAGAGCTGCTCGGCTTTTTCTTCCAGCGAGCGCGATGCAAGCTCCACTTCTTGGTTCTTGACTTCGAGGAGCTTCGCTTTGTCTTCGAGTTCTTTCGCTTGAGCTTCGAGCTCGGCGTTGGAACGCTTCAACTCCTGGAGAAGTTCTTCCGTACGCATCGACGACGAGATCATGTTCAAGATAACTCCGATGGAGTCCATGAGCTGATCCAGGAAGTTGATGTAGTTCTGGCTGAATTCCTTGACCGATGCGAGCTCAATAACCGCCTTCAGTTCGCCCTCGAAGAGGACGGGCAGAACGATGATGTTCTTCGCGCGCACTTGCATGAGGCTCGAGCTAATGGGACCAATCTCATCGTCGGGCTGTGTGAGCAGAATGCGTTTCTTTTCAAACGCACACTGACCGATGAGGCCTTCTTTGAGGCGGTATTTGTTCGATACGCTTCTGCGCTCGTTGAAGGCGTAGCTCGCGATGAGGTTGAGTGGAGTCTCTTCCTTATCGGCCTCGGACATGAAGAAGGTTCCTTGGTGCGCGTCCACGAGAGGGGTGAGCTCGCTCATGATGAGTTGCGCGACCGAAGTGATGGAACGCTGACCCTGCATCATGCCCGAGAACTTCGCTAAGTTGGTCTTAAGCCAATCTTGCTCGGTGTTCTTTTGGGTCGTGTCTTTGAGGTTACCGATCATCTGGTTGATGTTGTCTTTCAGCGCGGCGACTTCGCCTTCCGCTTCAACTGTCACCTGACGAGTCAAATCGCCCTTCGTAACCGCCGTCGAAACTTCCGCGATCGCGCGGACCTGCGACGTTAAATTACCCGCAAGCTGGTTCACGTTATCGGTCAAGTCTTTCCAGGTTCCGGAAGCGCCGGGGACCTTCGCTTGTCCGCCCAGTTTTCCTTCGAT
>JBDSDI010000010.1:0-7847 GCA_039920645.1 Bdellovibrionota bacterium
CAAAGGGAGCGCCCGCGTCGCCACCGAGGCGGGCGTTGTGGGCGTGATAAATCAGAACGGCACCTTCGGGGGCATCCGCAGGATCGTCGATCGTAGAGCATTTCAGGAAACCGTTTCTTTCAAGGCCTTGCTTGATGGCGGGATCGTTAGCGTTGCCCGCAAGGTCCTCTGCGGAAGCAACAAGCCCGGCGTCGACCAGCGCCTTTTTTACGAACTGGGCGCAGCGCAGAATAGAGCAATTGCAAAGGTCTTTGCCGCGCTCGACGCAATGTTTAATGCGGGCTTTCGCTTTGGCGTCGTCGACCTGCTCGTTCTTGTGACAAGAGCCATATTTGAGCGAAGCATAAAGTTTGTCGAGATAGGGAACGACGGGTTTTTGCGGAGAAGGACCTGCCGAAGTCCCGGCAGAGGCTTCAGGTCGCGACGATTTGTGAATCGTAATGACCGCAACACCGTCTTCCTGGAAGACGATTTTTTCTTGAGCCAGAATGTTCGTGCGCGAAGTGCAGAAACAGTGCCCGTCTACGGCGGGATCCGTCTCGGTGCTCACGCGAATGAGATCTCCCCAGGGGCACGCTTCTTTTTCGGTGCGGCCGTTCTCACCCTGTTCCGGGTCGTTTTCATTGCTGCATGAGCTCGTATCTTTGAGCACGTCCATGATGGCGCCACTTTTCACCGACTGTTTGGATCCTGTGAGGCTGAGGAGCTGAATGGGGTTTTTGATTCGGTAGCGGCCGAAGTAGTCGACGTCTCCAGACGCCATTCCGGAACTCCCTGCAGAGTGTGGCGCTCCGTGTTTAGTGGGCGTGGCCGCAACAATGAGCGACGGCGACACGACGACACCCAACAAGACTAAGACGCGCAGAAGCCCCGACATGCTTTCATTTTAGACGCGGGGAATGAGAAGGATGGAGTCAAAAAAGAAGCTTTTTCAAAGCATCTGAACGGGATCGACGTCGATGAGCATGCGGGATTTATACTTTTTCTCGAGCTGACCCTTGCTCCAGCCCTCAAGGAACCAGTTAATCGATTTTCGGAAGACGATTTCGTCGGAGCACTTCACCAAGACCTGCTTCCGGTAGCGACCGCGGAGTTTGGAAAGCGGAGAATCAGTGGGGCCTAGCACCTGAAGACCGGGAGCCTGAAGTCGAAATAGCGCGCGGGCGGCGTTTTGCGAAGCTTGTTCGACGAGTTTATCGTCGAGCCCGTCGAAACGGATGAGGGCCATCGACGAATAAGGCGGGTAATTGAGGATCTTTCGTTTTGCGAGTTCCTCTCCCAAAAATTCTTGATAAGAGTCGAGCCCGCCCGCCTTGGAAAGCGCGGTAAAGACGGGGTGCTCGGGTTGAAAACTCTGCACGATGACGTGTCCGGGTTGAAGAGCGCGACCGGCGCGACCCGCGACTTGCATCAAGAGCTGAAGGCTGCGCTCCGAGGCTCGGAAGTCCGGAACGCTGAGTCCGAGATCCGCGAGGAGCACACCCACGAGCGTGACGTTCGGGAAGTCGTGACCTTTGGCGACCATTTGGGTGCCCACAAGAATGTCTGCTTCTTTGCGTTCGAAGCGTCCGAGAATATCCGTGAGATCGTCTTTTGATTGAACGGTATCGCGGTCGAGGCGAAGGACGCGAGCCTCGGGATAGTGAAAGGCGAGAACGTCTTCGATGCCCTCGGTTCCGATTCCCACCTGGATGAAGGAGTCTTCTTTTTTACACTGAGGACATTGTGGCGGCTCGAAGGACGAATAACCGCAATAGTGACAGGTCATACGATCGTGATGAGGCGTAAGTTTTACGGCGCAGTTGGGACAGTCCAGAGTGTAGCCACAGTTCTGACAGAGTTTCTGGCTGCCAATCCCGCGTCTGTTGACGAAAAGAATCGATTGTTCTTTTTTTGCGAGCGTTGCCGACAGGGACTCGCGCAACTCGGGACTCAAGAAAAAATCTCCGGGATGTTTGGGCGGATGGAAGGCATCTTGGATCTCGACGTGCGGAATCTTATTTTCCGCGGGCAGCGATTTTTTGAGATCTATGATCCGTAGCTCCGGCATCAGCGCCCCGCGAACAGCTCGATCCGAGAGACGATGCAGCTGCATCGTTTTGTCGGCGACTGCGGCCAGGCTCTCCGCGCAAGGAGTTGCGCTTCCCAAGACGCAACGGCATGCATAAGTCTTCGCGAGCATCAGTGCTGAATCGCGCGCGTTGTAGCGGAATCCTTCTTCTTGTTTGTAAGAACCGTCGTGCTCTTCGTCGACCACGATGACTCCGATGTTTTCAAGCGGGGCAAAGAGCGCCGAACGCGCTCCAAGCGCGATTCGCTTGCGACCGGTCCACGCATCGAACCAGGCCTCGCGCAGTTTCTTAGGCGTTTGTGCACTATGAAAAATAGCAATTTCCCCCGGAAAGCGGGACTCGAAGCGCTCCGTGAGAAGCGGCGTGAGTGCGATTTCTGGAACGAGAATGAGGGCCGTTTGTCCCTTCTTAAGAACGTCTTCGATCACGCGAAGGTAAACTTCGGTCTTCCCTGACCCCGTAACTCCCCAGAGAAGGTGGGCCCCCTGTTTGGAGGCGGAAATGTCGCGGAAGGCGGCCAGCTGTTCGTCGTTGAGAAGTTTATCGCTCGGAGTTACGACGAGCGGGTTCTCATGCTCGGGACGCGTGTAGGCAAGCGTTCGGGGCGTGCCTCCTCGAATCGGCGCAGGCAGCGCAGCTTCGATCACAAGCCCGAGAGGATGAAGGTAGTGTTCGGCCAGCTGCTCGAGAAATTTAAATCGTTTCGGAGTAACGGCGGCTTCGGCGAGAATTAGGGAATCGATTTCTTTGAGTCGGATTTTTTCGTCGGGCTTAGTGCCGTGGAGTTTCGAAACAAGTCCCCAGGTTTCGCGACGGCCGAAGTTGAGCTTCACGAGAGAACCCGGGACGAGCGACTCGCTCAAAAGCTCCGGGACGCGGTAGGTGAAGAGCGTTTGCCAGGGATAGAACGGTGCCGGAACGGAGACGTCGGCAAAAAGCTCGCTCATTCCCCGTTCTTTCTCAGTGAGTGACGAGCAGGGCGTCGAGCAAGAATTGACCGCCTACGGAAAGCTCATCGCGGAACGCATCGATCTGAGTCAGACTTTTTTCGATCACGGGAAGCTTCACGTCGCTGGTCGGCTTGGGTTCTTCGCGACGGAAAAGCACACTTTGTTGCAGGTTTGACTGGACTAAAAGTTGTTCGGAAAGAACAGGAGTGAATCGGTTTCTTCCACGGCGAATTTCGAGATCCGAGGTGGCAGAGACTGTGAAGATCTCTCCTTTATTCTTGATGCGAAGAAGGACGGGTGCAAGGAAAGTCTGATCGAATCGTACGAGCGGAAACTCGAGGCCCGGAGTACTAGTATTTGTGTCTTTGCCGCGAATCTCGAGGTGGGCCGCAGGAGTTTTCCCTTCATGCGACATTACGAGCATGACACGACGCTGAGAAATGTCTTCAGGAATCGTCGAATCGGTTTCTCTGTAGGCGATCTCGTGGGAGTCGAGAATTTCGGCGGTGTAGAGACCGCGCGCTCCAGCTTCGGGAACTCCGGAAAGCTCGAGCAGTGCCCACGCTTGCGGCGAGGGACAGTTCACGACGCGGGAATCGGTTTTGATAATGCACAAAGTTTGTTTGCGCACGAGCGTCCAATTCTCCGGTCCGCGACCTTGGGCGTAAATGGAGGCCGGGATTTTTGTAATACGCACGGAGTAGACCTCCGGTGAGACCCACGAAAGAACGTAGCCCATCGACTTGCCTTGCGTTTGGACCGAGCCCGTAGACTCAAATGAACGCGACCTGTTGAGAAGGCCCGGCTGGAAGCGCGCGAGCTGACTCGGGTTCGGAACGTGAGCCCGCGCCGAAGATACTGCGACCAGGGTCGCCAGCGCAAAGACGAGATTTTTAGATAAGGCCTTCATTTTTCATGAGCTCCTTCAACGAGAGAGAAAGTTCTTGGCGGTGAGAAGGGTCGTCGAGCCCGTACGCAACGTTGGCGATAATGTAGCCCAACTTGCTGCCGGTATCGAAGCGCTGGCCTTGGATGGCCCGCGCGTAAAAAGGTTGTTTCTGGAGAAGCGAAGCCATGGCGTCGGTGAGTTGGATCTCGCCGTTTTTTCCGGGACGCGTGACACGAAGCTCGTCGATGATTTCGGGCTCGAAAACGTAACGGCCTGGCAGAGCCCACTGAGAAGGAGCTTCCTCGGGCGAAGGTTTTTCGATGAAGCTCTTGATGGGCAAGGTCTGCGAGGGATTCGAAAACTCTTTTCCGAAAAGATCACAAATCCCATAGAGGAAACTTTGATCTTTGGGAACGTGGATAACTCCGACGACCGAACCACTCTCGCGTTCTTGAAAACCTGCGAGACATTGTCCAATAGCGCTCATTTCGCCACGCGTACGCACGAGGTCGTCACCCAGGACGACGGCGAAGTTCTGTCCGTCGACAACGGGAGCGGCTTGCAAGACCGCGTGGCCGAGACCCAGCGGATGGTGCTGGCGTATACTGACGATGTTGATTCTTTTGCTGAGCTCGATCGTTTCTTCGATGAGGTGAAGCTTCTTCGCTTCGTCGAGTTTGTGAGACACGAGATCCGCGGGATCGAAGTAGTCCTCGATGAGGATCTTGGGGCGCGAGGTGATGAAGACGACGGTTTCTAGTCCGGCGTCGACCGCTTCTTTTACGATGTGGTGGATAATCGGCTTGTCGACGATCGGGAGAAGCTCTTTCGGTAAAGATTTCGTAGCCGGAAGAAAACGTGATCCCAGTCCTGCGACCGGGATCACGACCTTAGAAACTTTTCGGTTCTTGAACATGCCGGCTCACATTATGTGAGCCGGGCGATGATGGCAACTTAAGGGCCGGCGTGAGGACGGGGTTGAAGCGTCCAGTCACGGTTACCTTCTTGGTAGAAGAAGTTCCCGAAGTTCGTCGGCGATCCGCGATCACCCACGTAAGGATAGACGTTCGGAGCCTGCATTCCCATACCGAGCGCCGCCGCCCAGATGATGTCGCCCGAGTTGTCTTCGACTCGGTCACGCATGTCGATGACCGTCGTGCCGCCGCCTGAGATCGAGTAAACGTTGGAGCCCGAAACCGCCCCACCGTTCGCAACGCCGACGCCGGAGTTCATAATCTGAGGGCCACCTTGAACGGCGCCTTGGAACTGAGCCTGTCCATAAGGAAAGGTAGGCTCGCAGTATGTCGAGCAACCCGTATTCGCGACCCTGTACGGAGAGCCGACCATTCCGCCGCCGTAGTATCCACCGCCTTGAAGATGCGGAGGGATAATCGTGGGAGGAGGAGGAAGATAACTTCCGCCACCGCCGAGAGAACCGCCGGATCCCATGCAGCTGTTGAGGGAGCCGAAGCTCCCTGCAGCGCCGCCGTATCCGAACATCGGAGAGCCGTAAGCGTTTCCGCTGTTGATGCTCAAACCCATGTTGAGATTCGATTGAGCATGAGCCTGGGAACCCGCGAGAAGGGCTCCTCCAAAGAAAGCACAATATCGAAGAAGCTGATCGATACGCATTGAATTGTTTTTCATAAATCCCCCTAAAACCCCTTGTGCCATTAAGAGCAAGCATGGTGCCAAGGGTTTTGGGCAGAAGGGCATTGCGATAAGTGTCTAATTTTCAGGGCTTTTTTCTCCAATGGGAGGCCCAGCCACCCTCGCCTGTCTGTCGACCGTGTGATAGGCTGTCTAAAATATGATCACTTTAGGCGCAAAACGTAAGGGTCTTTTTAGCCTCTCTATTATGATGCTCGCCGGATCCTCCGTGGCCTCAGCAGCCGCGACCTACGTGCTCTCGGACCGGGATGCCTGGATGGGCGCTGAAGGAACGGCTTTGGGCGGCGCCCTCGTTGCCGGCTCATCCGGACGGAGTGACTTTGTTTATGCCAACCCCGCTAGCCCCGCTTTCGCCGAAAAGTACACGATTGGAATTTCCTACGGTACGGTCGGCGATCAGCTTCGCGCTCAAATCATCGACACCAAATCCAGCAAGATCGGAGGAGGCGTGTCCTTCTCTCAACGCAATATCGACAATCTCGGTAGCTACGAAGACCCCTCCATTGGAAACTTCGGTCGTCTCGAGCACAGCGCAGTAGTCTCGCTCATGACTCGTATTTCGGATACCGTGGCCGTCGGCGTCTCCGGCCATCATCGCTACATCCGTCCTCAGGGAGGACTCGTTCCGAATACGTTCTGGAGCGGAGACGTTGGCCTTATGGTCCAGCTCAATCCGGAATGGACGCTCGGGCTTGCCGGGCTCGACATGATCGCGGACACCAAAGGCTATACCTATCGCACGCTTTCTCTCGGGCTCTCCGGCAAAGTAGGGTCCGGCCTTACGGTCTCGGGACAAATCGATTTCTTGCGAACCCCCGAGGGTAGTCTTGATACGGGATTCGTTCGCGACGAAGCGACGCCCTCTGCTGCGATCGCAGCCGACTTCGCGGTCAACCCGGAGCTTCGCTTGCGCGGATCCTATCGTACGCTTCCGTCATGGGAGCAGAAGTTCGTGGGTCTTGGTCTTGGCTACGTGAAAGATACGCTTTCGCTCGATTACGGGATGCGTTTCTCGACCGAGAATTCCAAAACTCAGTACCACACAGTCTCTCTCAGCGTCGACATGTAGGATCCTGAGAAAAGCTCTAGGCTTTTCCGCGAAATCTTCGCATGCTTGATTGGCAGAGTACGAAATCGTAACGGACCGGATCTTCGGGACAAATTTGTTTGGCCCATAGTGTGAGCTCTTCCACGAAGGCCCAATTCGCACTTTTGCGCGCGGTGATACCTTCCTTCAGAGCCCATTGATGGATGTGCGTGTCGACCGGCCAGAAAAGATTCTCCTGAAGTAAACGTTCGGGAAACTTCTCGATCCAGAGGCCGATGTCGATCGAGTCTTTGCGCGACATCCACCTCAGCCACATGAGCAGACGCTTGCAGGTCGAGCCTTGATCCGGGCTCGCGAAGAACCACGAGGCGCCGGTGCCTTTCCAGGCCGTCGCGGAATTTTGGGTGCCTGTTTTCTTGAAGGGTGGAGCAAGCGCATTGAGGCGCGCGCAGAATGCGACGAGCATCTGTTTAGGTGGAGGTGAGAGGTCGGGTTGATCAGCGAATCCGAAAAAAAAAGTCTCGGCGAGAGAGCCGTGATTTTTGCGCGCCCTTCCGAGAATCAAAATAACGTCGCGGAGATCTCCGGACGAATTTAGCCGGTGAACCCACCCTTTGAGCGCGCGATCGAGAAGTTTTTTTTGATCGCCCAAGGGCGTGGCCTCAAGCCATTTTGAAAGACCGCGACCGGTGTCCCCGATACCTAGAGTCTGCAGGCGTGCGAGCACACTGCGGTAAGAGCGGTAGATGTTTTCGACACGGCCATAAGAGAGTCCTGCGAGAATAAATGAAAGAACTTCGAGATCTTCCCAAGGAAGAGTGCGATCGAGCGCGCCTAACGGATCTCCCTGAAGATATTCCTCGCGCGAGAAGTTCTCGTAGAGAAGATCAAGTTTTTTGCGGAGAGCGCTCGTCGATTTCTTCGGAGTCATGGGGAGGCAGATCCGCTGCCGGAACGAGAGCCTTCCATTCGCGGATGCGAAGGCGGTAAAGCTGAATTTTGTGATGATGTTCTTGAAGAGTTTTCGCGTGGGAAGGCTTGAGAAGATCTTCTTCGGCTTTGGTGGGCGTGAGCCACTGACGGTTGAGGGCGAGCTCCAAAAATGCGAGGAAAGCTTGCGTGTTAACGGACTCGGCGTTGGCGAGGCTTCCTTGTTGGATCAGGATGCGGCCGCGTTTCATAAGGCGAGACTGCCATTCTTTGCGGCCGAGAATGAG
>JBDSDI010000011.1:0-5383 GCA_039920645.1 Bdellovibrionota bacterium
CAAAATCTCTAAGTATACCTACGCGACGGGTCTCTGCTCCCTCATCGCGCTTTTTGCCACGAGTTTTATAATGACGAACTTTGCGGACAAAGCCGTGCCCAAAGTGGTCCAGCCGAAGATGGCCTCCGTAAAACTGAGTGGAGCTCCTACTCCCGCAGTGGTGGCCGCAGCCTATCAACAAGCGATGAAGGCCGGCGCTCAACAGTCAGCCAAGATCGAAGAAAAGAAATCTCCCGCGGTCGCTAAGCGAAACGCGGTGGATAATCTCAAGAATGCCTTCGCTTCGCTGATGGGTAACGGGATCGCGGCGCCTCGCAAGGGCGTTGGCGATACCGCTCAACATGTGGCAGCTCTTTTGCCTGGAGTTCAGGGGACCGGTCAACTCGGACGTGGTAGCGACCGCCAAGGCGGATCGAAGGGCGAATCCATCGTAAACGTCGCGGTTTCCGGTTCCGACAAGGGCGGATATTCCGCAGGCGGCGATATCGGCATCGGCGGCGTCGATGGTCAAGGACAAGGGTGGCTGAGCCTCAATCTTTCCGAAGCCATGGTCGATGAAGGCTTAAGTCGCGATGAAGTGGGCAAAGTCATTCATGCCAAGATCTCCGAAATTCGCTACTGCTACGAGTCCTCGATGCTCCGCAAGCCGGAGCTCGAAGGAAAACTCGTGATCGACTTCGTGATCTCGAATGCGGGCCGTGTACGGACCGCGAACGTGAAAGAAACATCGGTAGAAGACGAGCGACTTAATGAATGTATCCTGAAGCGTCTTGCTCGTTGGGAGTTCCCAAAGCCCAAGTCCGGAGTTGAAGTGGCGGTTTCTTACCCCTTCATCTTCAAGCGCCTCAGGAGGTAGTACGTGCAACGTTTCCAGCGGATAGCCTTAGTTGTGATGATGTGTTCGGCCGCTTATGTGCAGGCCGAGGAGTCCGAAAAAGTCGGAACTGATACCGAGGTCCTCGAAGTCGAAAAGGTGAAAGAGAAGTACTGGGCTCAAGGCGAACAATCGCAGTTGGGCGTGGTTCAAAATCGCACCTATTCCAAATCTGGAAAACTTCAGTTGGGCCTTATCGGTGGACGTGCGAGCGACGACCCCTTCCTGAGTACTCTCAACTACGGTCTTAACGTCGGATATAACTTCTCGGAGTTTTGGGGAGCATCGCTGGTCGGCATGAAATATTCCGTAAGCCCCTCAAACGCGTTGAAGATTCTGAGATCCGGCGGCAAAGAAGCGAATACCGTCGCGCCCAAGAACTATATCGGTGGCGAAGCGACCGGCAGCTTCCTTTACGGAAAACTCTCGCTGATGGGAGCTTCGATCATTTACTACGACATGCACTTCACGGCCGGTGGCGGTCTCACCAAGACCGAGAACGACGCAGCGGCCGTCACGGAATCTGTCGGTATCGGGCAGCGTTTCTACATCACGAAAGCGCTCTCGCTCCGGATGGACTACCGCTTCCAAACCTTTATAGCGACCGAGAAGGAAAAAGAGATTACGGCCCGTTTGGGAGAAGTGAACGGAAAGCTTCGGCACTACAACCACGTCCTCGCATTCGAATTGGGTTACATGTTCGATCTCGGCGGGGGAGGATCTCAATAATGAAACTCCTCGTATCTCTCATGATGCTCGGCGCGAGTGTTCCCGCTCTGGCAGCGGTCAGTTCCGGTTGCGGTGAAAGCGAAAAGTGGTCAGCAATGACGCTGAGTGCGACATGGACGACGCGTTACCAATCTTTTTCCAAGGGTCAAATTTCTCCGATCGAAGGCATGGCGCTTGCTCACGAACTTCGTAAAGAGTCCGATTCGCGTTGGAGCGATCTTTTTTCCGAGTACTGGCTGTCGAACGCGTTGCTGAAGTCCGGGCACTTCCCCCTAGCCGAATCAGGTTTCGAGCGCGTTTTGGCGCGTTTGCCCCAGGAAAAAGAATTCGACGATCTTCGTGTCGCGAGTTTCCAGTGCCTTGGCCGTCTGCACCATCAATACTCGTCTCGTCAGATTTCACGCAATCTCTACTCCGCGATTCAATCTCTCCCCGCCGGCGACGAAAAAGACTACTGGCTTTATCGTTGGGCCATCGAGCAGAACCAGGCCCGCGCAGCTCTGAAGCAGATGCGTTCGGAATCCGAACTCGCTCCTTTGCTCAAAGCTCTTGTTTTTTACGACGAACAGGAATGGAGTAAGGCCGCCGGACAAATGGATGCGTACTTCGCGCAAACGAGCGTGCATCCTTATCTGACGAGCGAAACCGAGCACTGGAAAATTTTCGCAGGCCGTATGCACTATTCCGCTTCGACCTTCTCGAAGGCGATCGCGTACTGGAACTCCGTTGACAAGCGCTCGAACGAACTCGTCGAAGCGCTCACCGAATTTTCCTGGGCACAACTGAAGTTCGCTAAGTACAACGAAGCGATCGGTACGGCGCTCTCGTTACAAACC
Source organism: Bdellovibrionota bacterium (assembly GCA_039920645.1). Classification (GTDB taxonomy): domain Bacteria; phylum Bdellovibrionota; class UBA2428; order UBA2428; family UBA2428; genus CAMCVE01. The sequence continues at coordinate 2,440 of JBDSDI010000011.1, forward strand.
GGGTGGCTTTCGAATACCTACAGTCCCGAAGGCCTCATGGTCATGTCGATGGCTTTCAACGAGACGTGCCATTACCCCGAAGCGATGCGCTCGAGCGAACTTCTTCGTAAACAATACGACCCCGTCCTCGCCTGGCTGAAGGACAACAAGAAGCTGAGCAGCAGCGCTCTCTACCAAGAACTCGTAAAGGCGATGAAAAAAGAAAGCAAAGCGCCTTACCGCCTTTCGAGTGAGTGGATCCGCTCGCCACGTTTCATCGCTCGCCAGTCCGAGGTGAACGCGCTCATCCGTATGGATGACCGTTCCAAGGAATCCTTAGCTCTGGCCCAGAAGCGTCAGAGAGAACGCGTGGCGGAGCTTCTGAAACTTGTTCGCGAGATCAAGTCGGACGTCGTGAGTGCGCAGAAGTCCGATAAGAAAAAAGTTGATCTCCCCGAGTGGATCAATGTGAAGCTCGAGAGTCTCCGCAAGAATATCGAAGAGTACGATGCTCTGCGCGCCTTCGCCCCCGTTTGGAAACAGGCCGACGCGGCTAACCGAAAAATTGCCTCTACCCGCCGCGCGGACCTCATTCAGGCGATCTCGGATCACGTCGCTCAGACGAACGCGCGGGTTCTCAGTCAGATCGAAGACGTTTACGATAATCTTCAATTCGTCGAAGTCGAAATCTACCAGGGCGCAACTCAGGACATGATCTTTTCGAACTCTCATCCCGACTACAGCAAAAAGATCAATGAGCTGAAGTCCCGGGAAGGTTTCCGCCTGAAATCGCAGGAACTCAACTGGGGACAGATCTCGACCGAAGAACTCGGCCAATCCGAAATTTGGGAAGACGAGCTCGGCGGCTTCAAAGCCGACCTTCCGAACAAGTGCGACAAAGGCAAAATTGCGAGGAGCCTCTAAAATGACGACGATGAACAAATACTTCTTAGCTCGAAGCGGAAAAATCGCGGGCCCTTACTCCGAAGAGGACCTCAGGGTTCTCGAAAAGCGTGGAGAGCTCCTCTCCTATTCGTGGATTTGGACTCCGGGCGCAAGCGATTGGAAGTCGATCGATCCCAAGCCCACCCGCAAACCCTCCTTCGAAGAGACGCCTCTCGTGGCACAATCCACCGATGCCGTTCTCTCCAGCAGCGAGGCGTATGCACTCTGGGGCCAGAATGCCATCAAGGGGCGAGTGCAGGCGCGCACCGAGCTCGGCTTCGAGCTTGTCTATACCGAGCACCGTATGCTTCCTCAGGTCGCACGCGGCATGTCGCTGCAAGTGATGGATATCGGCGACGGCTCCTCCAATGCTCATTTAGCTCTCATGAAGGTTTCAGAAATTGAGCGTAAAGGCGAGCATTGGGTCCTTTTCCTCAGACACTGAGACCTGCGATTCTGTTACAATAAATTATCCGGCTCTTCTGCATGTAAGTTCTTCGACCGGAATTCCCCTCGATCAATCCTGTGATTTCCGAACGGAGGATCTGCGACATGCAGCGTTCCAAACTTATTCTGATTTCGTCTCTTGCAGTAATCGTCATCGTCGTAATTTCTGTTGTGATGATGACGCGTTCGCATTCTCCTTCGCATGAAGCCGAACGGACTCGTGAATCGACCCAGGGCGAGGTCTCTCCAGAAGGATCGTCTTCCGGCAATGCCGTGGGTTCATCCGCTGCGATCGTCAAAGGCAAAAGCTCCTCGGAAGCCGCGAACTCCAATCCCGTCATCGCGAGATCCACCGAAGTTGGCGGAGTTAAAGTGGAGGCGGTTGCCGCCGTCGAGAAGAAGCCCGAAGCTCCTTGCCAGGCCGTCGATTTGAAGAGCGACGTGACCGAGATCAAGGGTCATCTCAACGAATTTCGTCTTGGGCGTACGCTGTCTTCGACCGATCCTCTTTGCGTGATGGTCGATGGTAAAAGCGTATCTTACACCAAGCTCAAAGACGGACGGGTGCGCATCGAGTGGAAAATCGCGAAGAGTTCAAGCAAAGTTTCGGCGACGTTCTGTTCCGACGGCGTGAAATGCCACGTCAATTGTCCCGAACCCGAAAAAGATTTCTGGGATACGATCGGCTCCAATGATGCTGCTACGGTCGGCACCGGTTTTGCCGATACCGAAACAGCTAACGACAAAGATCTTCAAAAAGAAATCAAGGCTCTCAAGGACGTCCTGAATCGCAAGCCCGCCGAAGCACCGGTCGCGAATTGGACCGTCGTCGCCCAGCACGACAGTTTGTGTAAGTAACCCTTAGTCTTTCCAGATTTTGGAGAGCGCGTAGACCAGCGAAAGTTTCTGCACGAGTAGCAGCGTGTCGGTCTTGGAAACTTTCGGCGATGCACCGCTGCCAAGCCAGGATCGGTCGTCGAGCGCGAGGGCCATTGTGCGTTCGGCCATTTGCAGCGGAAAGTCGCAGAAGAATTTGACGTCGTTGCGTTTGGGAGAAATGGCGTCGATGTAAGCGCGCGCGTTCACGCGATGTTTTTCGAAGCTGCGCGCTAGAAACTCCAGGGCGACCCCCAGTTCTTCGGCAGTCGGCGGTACCGTTCCCACTCCTCCCGGCGAAAGCACGCGCGTCCAGTAGCAGCGGCCTTCTTTCCAGTCTTGGTGGAAGTCCTTTGTGATGTTGACGATCTGAAGAGCTTTACCGAAGGATTCGCCGAGCTTTTCAAGTTCAGTGAGAGTCTTTGAAGGCACGAAGGCTTGCTCGTCCCAAAAGAGTTGCGTCAGAAAAACTCCGACCGTTCCGGCCACGGTGTAGCAATAGTGGTCGAAATCCTGCGACGAGCGCTCCCAACGTGGCGGTCGAGTTTTTTCGGCGGCGATTTCGGACTCCATTCCCAGAGCCATGTCCATTAGGCTCCCGGAGAAAGCGCTGCGCACCGAAAGCGGCATCGCGGAAAGAGCGGCGAGGAGGGCGACGGAGGAATCGAAAAGTGCGCGTTCATGAGGGTGAGCGACG
>JBDSDI010000012.1:0-7954 GCA_039920645.1 Bdellovibrionota bacterium
AAGAATATTACCCGGATAATATAAGAGAGTCAATATTATCCGGGTAAATTTGAAGGTCTTTAAAAAAATTGGGGGAAGTCTCGGAAGGGAAGTCTCTCAGTAACGAGCGTCGTCGACGCTGAGATAACTTTCGACGCCGATGACATTGGGACGCGTCGGAACGATGCGTTCGATCTCGCGAAGAAGCTCGTGACTTTGAACGCTGCCCTGCAGATGCACGACGCCGCCGCGCACCTTCACCCGAATACGTCGCACGTCCACACCCAGATCGTGTTCGAGAAATAAAATCATCTGAACGGCGGCATCGATTTCTTCCTTCGTAGGATAGTTTTCGGGGCCCTCGTAATGACCGTCTTCATCGTGGTCGTAAGGTTCTTTGAACATGCGTATACTATAAGCCTCAAAAAGACCTGATGTCATGATCTCTTCACGAAGAGCCCATCGAAGCGCCACATTTGGCTACTAAAATTGAACCATGGATCTTGTCTCGTCACATTGTTACTGGAGGCTAAAACACGGATTTCTGAGAAACCAAGCCACACTCGACGCTGACGTTGAGACGGATGTGGTGGTGGTCGGTGGAGGAATATCGGGAGCCATGATTGCGTACGAGCTCGTGAAGAGGGGTGTCGATACGATTTTGATCGAACGTTTCGATATCGCGTCCGGAAGCACGAGCGCAAGCACGGCCCTCATTCAGTACGAGACGGACCTGAGTCTCGGGGATCTCGCGGAGAGACTCGGGCTTGATACGGCGGAAAGAGTCTACCGTGCGACGTTCGAGGCGCAGTCCCGGGTCCGCAAACTCGCCCTTGAGATCTCCCATACGGAGCTGCGTGAAAAAAAGAATTTTTATCTGGCTTCCGACGTTTCGGATGTCGACGCCCTCGTCCGCGAAAAAGAGCTTCGGGCGAAGATCGGTTTGAAGTCGGAGTTCTTGGACGCAAGCGAGCTGAAAAAGCTTTTCTCTTTCCAGCGAGCCGGCGCGTTGACTTCGAATTCTCTCGAAATCGATCCTTATCTTTTCACCCACCAGCTCATTTTCGAGGCTCAGCAGAAGGGTCTGCGCATCTATGACCGAACCGCGCTGGAGTCCTTTGAGCGCGATTCGGAGTCCGTAACCATCAAGACGCTACGCGGATCACGGATTAAGGCGCGACACCTGGTCTTTGCCGTCGGTTACGAAGCCGCGCGCTTGCTGCCACCGAAACTTTTTGAACTCCACAGTTCTTTCGCGATGGTCACCAAGCCTCTGGAGTCTTTCAAAGGATGGTTCGAAAAATCTCAGCTTTGGGAAACCGCACGGCCTTATCTCTACGTACGCTCGACCGCAGATGGTCGCGCGATCGTTGGAGGTCTCGACGAGCCTTTTCGGGATCCTTCGAAAAGAGACGAACTTATCGATGCTAAAACGCTTGTTCTGGAGAAACGCTTTCGGGAATTTTTTCCGAAGATCGAATTCTCCACGGCTTATTCGTGGGCGGGCACTTTTGGCGAGACGAAGGACTCTCTTCCCTACATCGGGAACTTGCCGGAAAGTCGCAATCTTCATTTTTCTTGCGGTTTTGGGGGCAATGGGACGACCTTCGCTTCGGTCGCAAGCGAGATGATCGCAGACGCCATCACGGGAAAACTTCATCCGATGAAGGAAATCTTCGGGTTCGAGCGCGCTTATGCGCGCAAAGTTTCGCCGAGATAGATAAGTGCCGGATAGGTCGCAACCCAAACGAATAAGAAACGATTGAGCCCGAGCGCCGCGAAGTTTAAGAGATGGAACGCGAGGGCGAGCACGAGCCATGCACTCAGAGTGTGAGGACTCATGAGTGCGGGAACGACGGCGATTTCGAAAAGCATGAGTGTCCAAGACACCGCGAAAGCCGTGGGGGCTTCGCTGAAACTCCGAACGAGCGTCGCGGGCACGGCGTAGGACGAGTCCTTAAGAGAATCGCGTATTTCCGCGCCCGATCTCCATCGCGATTTTTTGAGCTTAGAGATTCCTGCGATCACGTAGGACAAGGTTGAGTGAAGGCCGATGTAGACGAGTGCTGCTTTTGTGGCAAGAGGATGCGAGGGAAATGCGAACGCCACGCACAGGGCTGAGAGAATCACGAGGGTCATAGCATCGGCTCCGCCATTGAAGCTTCCACGAAAATGAACGGAGATCAGAAGGCTCGTCGCGAAAACCACCGCTGCGCTTGGGGCATGGAAATCGGGGAGCACGATCAGACAAAGCACGCCGAAGAGCTGCATCGCCAAGATCCCTCCGAAATAGCGATCCGTAAACGAGCCTCCGATGCGGGCAAGGGATTTTCTCAGACTTCGCATTTCGAGATTCTGAAGCAGCACGGCGATGCCGGCGAGAACGCGGGTCAGGTCGAGCGCGGAGGAAAGAGAAAACGTTGTCATTTAAGTGGCCTGCACCGAAGAAACAAAGGCGTCTTGCAGTCCGGCCATGTCTTCGTTCTCGAGCACGGCTTGCACTTTAAATTGAAAAAAGCCCGAATGTGGAAAAGTGACATGCTCTTTCAGAAGCGCCATGCAAACGGCGTAGGTCTCGCTTTTTGCGAAGACGTCGGGATCCTCAAGGTACTGCTGGGCCTCGACGATGAAGCGCTCGAAACTCGATATCGCGAAAAGCCGCAGGTTTCCCCGAGGATTATGGAAGAGCTGCCAGGCTGTTCGTTCAACAGGAGTGAAGGCCTCGATCCATGGACCGAGCTCTTCGCGAGTCTCGCCAAAACGGAGCTCGACCCGGCACGCAGCGCCAAATCCGTCGAAGAAGATCCAGCGGGGAACAAGCGCTTTGAAGTCGGAGAATTTCACGGATGCAGAAGAGTCTATGCGCTCTTGTGTGCGGCGTCCAAACCCGTTAACTCCAAGCCGTGGCTTTTGCGACGCTCTACCGTTTTCGGATCGATCTTTCGGACGTCGATCGTGGGGTCTACGAAGCGCTCGATTTTCGTGCGGCCTTGCACCCCTCAGAAACTCCGGTCTATCTCGTAACCCGCGTGCTGGCCTTTGCCCTCAACGCCCAAGAAGGGCTCGCGTTCTCCCCCGGTGGACTCAGCGATCCCGATGCGCCCTGTATGAAAGTGGACGATGCGGGCGGCGGCGTGCGACTGTGGGTCGAGATTGGTAATCCGAGCGCGCGCAAGCTTCATAAGGCCTCCAAAGCGGCTGATGAAGTTCGGGTCTACACCTACAAGGATCCGAAGATCTTGCTCGACGACATCCGCTCGCAAGAGGTCCACAGGGCTGAGAGCCTAGGAATCTTTTCCTTCGATCCACGTTTCTTGGAGAAGCTCGTCGACAGTCTGGAGAAGGACAATGCGTGGAGCCTGCTCTGTAGCGATGGCAGTCTCGTTGTCAGCTTGTCCAAGGACCGGGTCGAACAGAGCGAGCTGAAGAGGCACGTTGTAAGTTCTCCGTGAAAAGATCGTTCCGTTTAGGTAGGATAAGCGCTCATGGCGGTCTTCGAGAATCTCAAGGTGATGCTGGGCGAGAGTCTCGAGAAGAGCCTCCGCAAGCTCGATCCCAAAATGGGGTCCTACCGTATTCTGAAGAAGTCTCTGGACGCTCGTCGCAAAGACCGTCTCCATCATGTCTATACCGTGGAGACTTTTGCCAGTTCCGAAGCCCCACCCTATGTTTTGGGAGCACCTCAGCGCATTTCTTCGGCAAAGGACTTGCCCACGACGACCGTAATCGGCGCAGGTCCGGCCGGACTTTTTGCGGCGCTTTGGCTTCTCGAGAAGGGTATGCCCTGTCAGATCATCGAACGCGGCAAACCCGTACTTCCGCGTATGAAAGATATTTCGAAACACTGGCGACACGGTCAGGTCCAGGCCGATTCGAACGTCTGTTTCGGCGAAGGCGGCGCGGGTGCGTTCTCTGACGGCAAGCTTATCACGCGCATCAAGTCGCCCTACAAGCAGTTCGTGATGGAACAGATGGTGCGCTTCGGCGCTCCCGACGAAATTCTCTATCTCGCGAATCCTCACGTGGGTTCCAATAAGATCCGCACGATCATCAACAACCTCACGCGCTACCTGAGCGAGAACGGATGTCCGATTCATTTCGAGACGCGCGCCGAGGAGTTCCGCTGGGAAGAGGGCCGCTTAGCCGAAATCGTGACGAACACGGGCGAGGTCATTCGTTCCGATAACTACGTTCTCGCGACCGGTCACTCGGCGCATGATGTCTACGAAAAGCTTTTCGCGGGCGAGGTACCCTGCGAAACGCTTAACATCGCGATGGGGTTCAGGGCGGAGCATCCGCAGACTTGGGTGAACGAAGCTCAGTATGGTTCGCGCTGGGAACATCCCGAGCTTCCGGTAGCGAACTACAAGCTCACCTGTCACGACGATCGCACGAGCCTGGGCGTCTATTCCTTCTGCATGTGTCCCGGGGGTTACGTTCTCGCCTCGAGCGCGCAGCAGGGGCGTATGGTGGTGAACGGCATGTCCAATTACAATCACGGATCTCCCTATGCGAATTCAGGAATCGTCGTCACGGTTCAAAAAGACAAATGGTTCCCCGGTGGCGCGCGCGAGGGTCTAAAATTCCAAGAAGATATCGAGCGCAAGACGCAGCAAAAAGTCATCGACGCCGGCGGCACGATCCAAGTCCCCGCGCAACGGGTCGAGGATTTTCTCGCGAACCGCGTGGGGCCCGTCGGCAAGTCCTCATGTCCGAGCGGCGTGATCGCCGTGAATCTGAGAGACATCTACCCGAAGGAGCTCACCGACGCTTTCGTCGAAGCGCTCCACGACTTCAATCGCAAGATGCCGGGTTACGTTGCCAAAGACGCGCTTCTTCACGGCGTCGAGAGTCGAACCTCTTCTCCGGTGCGCGTGATCCGCGACGACAAGACGCTCGCATCGCCGAAATATACGAATCTCTATCCCTCGGGCGAAGGTGCAGGGTTTGCAGGTGGCATCACATCGGCTGCGGTTGACGGCATTCGCGTCGCTCAAGCGATCTGCGAAACCGTAGGCTGATGAGTTCTCGCTGAGACTTATTTATTCGTGAAGATGGTAACTGACGGCCACGAGGACACGGCGTGGGACGAAACGAAGGCGGGCTCGCATGAAGAGAGCAGTCTGATTGTGCAGGAAATTATGCCACCAGCGTTTGGTGATGAATTCGGGGATGACCACCGTGATCGTACGGCCGGGCATCTGGCGCTCGAGTTTGTCCATGTAGCGGATGACAGGAGTTGTGACCGAGCGGAAGGGCGAAGGAAGGATTACGAGCTTGAGGTTCGGAGTCTCGCCCACGTGTTCGGCCCAGGCAGCTTTGATGAGCGCAGGATCGCAAGGGGCGACGTCGACGACCACGACGCGGACGTCGTTGGAGATGCCTTGCGCGTACTTCATCGCTTCAAGAACACCGGTATGGAATCCTGAAATGGGCATCACGACGAGCGAAGGAACAGCGGCTTCGAGTTTCCAATCGGAGGGAAGCGTGAGTTGTCGAGCGACGCTTTCGTAGTGCCAGCGCGTCGAGCGGAATCCAAAGAGAAGAAGAGGAATGAGCATCAGAATAATCCACGCACCATCGTGGAATTTAGTGATGGTGACAACGCCAAGAACAATGAGAGTGGCGACGGCACCGAGGAAGTTCACTCCGAGCATCTTGCCCCAGTGGGGTTCGCGGTATTTGAGGTGATGCACGCACATGCCAAACTGGGACAACGTAAAGGAAAGGAAGACGCCCACCGAATAGAGCGGAATGAGGGCATGAGTGCTCGCACTAAAGAGGATCACGAGGATCGCCGCGAAGAATCCGAGCAAGGCGATACCGTTGGAGAAGACGAGACGATCTCCGAGGTTGCTCAACTGGCGGGGCATGTAGCGATCGGAGGCGATGACGGAACTCAGGCGCGGGAAGTCTGCATAGGCCGTATTTGCCGCGAAGATGAGGATAAGCGCCGTGACGAACTGGAAAATATAATAGAAAAAACCGTGCCCGAAGGTGCGTCGTGCGACCTGTGAGATGATCGTTTCGCCTTCTTTGGGGCCGATGCCGTAGTGTTGCGTGAGGAAAGTCACGCCGACGAAGAAGATCACCAGCATGATGACCATGAGCGAGAGGGTGGTTTTGGCACGGATGGGAGCGGGATCGCGGAAGGCCGTTACGCCGTTGGAGATCGCTTCGATCCCCGTGAGGGCCGCGCAACCGCTTGAGAAGGCTCTCAGGATGATGAACCAAGAGATGGGTTCGAGGTGGCTCGGATGCAGGAGGCGGTCATCGATCTGGACGTCCGTGGCCGAAAAGACCCTGAAGAGACCGATCGTGATCATCACGGTCGTGAAAACGACAAAGAGATAGGTTGGGATCGAGAAAATGGTGCTCGAATCTCGCAATCCGCGCAGGTTGGCGATCGTGAGCATCGCGATCACGACAACGCTCATGAGGATCTCGTGGTGGCCGAGCATCGGGAAAGCCGACGTTACGGCAGCGATACCTGCGGAAACCGATACCGCGACCGTGAGCGTGTAGTCGATGAGAAGCGCTCCGCCCGCGACGAGGCCGGCAGTCTCGCCGAGGTTGTCCTTGGCGACCGAATAGGCTCCGCCGCCGTTAGGATAGAGGGAGATAGTTTGGCGATAGGACAGGGCGACGATGATCAGAAGCGTGGCGATGGTGAGGGCGATCGGGAAACTGTAATAGGAAGCGCCCATCGAGACGGCGGCAAGAATCAGCAGGATTTCTTCGGTGGCGTAAGCGACCGAGCTCAACGCGTCGCTCGAGAAAACGGCAAGTCCGCGCCAAACGGGAAGTTTCTCGTGTTCGAGGCTGTTTGCCGTAAGAGGTTTGCCGAAAAGGAGTCGTCGAATGTTAATCATAAGCAGTAAAATACGAACTCGGAATTTTGGAATCCTCGCCTTACGGAACCCCGATGTCAAAGGAGAAACCGGGCCTCTGCTTCACCGCGAAAGAAGCCCTTTCTCTCGATCTAGGATTCCGCGGCGATCTTGGCGTGGAAGGCCGTAACTTGCGGATCGGCAAAGATCGAGCGTTCATCCCAACCATCGATCGAGAGCCCGTTGGAGCTGCGCACGCGGCTGAGCGCTACATAAGCTTGTCCCGGTTCCCAGAGATTTCTTAATGAGACGATCATTTTGTCGAGGGTTGCTCCTTGCGCTTTATGGATCGTTACGGCATAGGCCAGGCTGAGCGGATAGTTGCGCGCGCTGGCGCTCTCATTGCCCTCAGCATCCATGAGCGAGAACTTGGATTTTTCGATCTCTACAGTTCTGCCGTTCGCGAGACGAATCTCGATTTCTTTTTTCCCGAAATGCTTCACATGTCCCAGGCTGCCGTTGACCCAGCGACCCTGGGGATCGTTTTGACGGAGCATCACGAAGGCTCCCGTCTTAAGCACGAGCGTCGCGGGAATGGGGAGATTATTCGTGAGCGATTTCACGGCGCATTCGTCGCCCGTGAAATCGGTTTCGAAGATCTTCGCGTCGCCCTCGAGTTCGGCGAGTTTACGTTGATTAATACGATCAACATCGATCTTGCGTGCGTAAAGCACGGAGCCTTCGAAATCTTCGTCGCCCTCTACGGCCATGCGCCAGTTGAGCAGGTTCTTAACGCGTTCCGAAACGATCCCCACGCGGACGTCCGCGAGAATTTCACAGAAATCAGGATCTTCTGCGGCTCTCATCATTTCTTTGAGGTGAATGGCGCGAAAATCAGAGCGAATCCAGGCGTCACTTAGAAAAGCCCAGTCCCGGCGACTGGTCTCACGAGTGACCGGAGGGAGCTGCGCGAAGTCGCCGACCGCGATCACTTTTAATCCGCCCCACGCTCGCGGGTCTCCGCGAGCGCCGCGGGCGATTTTTTCGGCGGCATCGAGTGCGACCCCGGGAATCATCGAGACTTCGTCGAGCACGAACCCCACGGCTTTCTTGAGACGGCGCGCGACGCGACGGTCTTTGGTGGC
>JBDSDI010000013.1:0-22940 GCA_039920645.1 Bdellovibrionota bacterium
AATCTCATTTCGCGTTTTCTTATTCGCAAAGGCTTCGAAGTCATGACGGCCGAAAACGGCCAAGAAGCCATCGATCTTCTATCGTCCGGCCAAGTTGTGCCTCACCTCATTTTGCTAGATCTCATGATGCCGATCATGGATGGTTTTCAATTCGCGCAAGAAGTGAAGGCGCTCGATAAAGCGGGCCTGATTCCCATCATCGCCATGTCCGCCGATGCGCACGCTCTTCGCGAACAGCGCCATCGTCTCAACGTCCAGGGCTATATCAAGAAGCCGATCGATATCCGTGCGCTCGTCGAAGCGATCGACCAAATCCTAGCCGCGTAGGCTGGGGTAGTCAGTATAACCGGTCGCACCCTCCGCATAGAAGGTCGAGGGCTGGGGTTCGTTGAGGGGCGCATTCTTGGCGAAGCGGCTGGGAAGATCGGGATTCGCGATGAAGAGGACTCCGAATGCGACGGCATCGGCTTCGCCGGCTTGAATCGCTTGTTCGGCCGTATCTTTGTTGAAACGCTCGTTGGCGATGTAAGCTCCGCCGAACTTTTTCTTGAGCTCGGGTCCGAGACGGTTCTCGCCGATCGATTCACGTGCGCAGATGAAAGCAATTTTTCTTTTTCCAAGCTCTTCGGCGACGTAGGTGAAGGTCGCGCGTCCATTCGAGTCCGAAATGTTGTGCGAGTCGGAGCGAGGAGCGAGGTGCATGCCCACGCGCTCGGGACCCCAAACGGAGATCACGGCGTCGGTGACTTCGAGCATGAGGCGCGCCCGATTTTCGAGCGAGCCGCCGTAGTTGTCCGTACGTTTGTTAGTCCCGTCTTGGAGGAACTGATCGAGGAGGTAGCCGTTAGCGCCGTGGATCTCGACGCCGTCGAAGCCGGCCTGTTGGGCGTTGGCCGCCCCTTTGCGGTAAGCCTCGACGATGGCGGGGATCTCACTCGTTTCGAGTGCACGCGGAGTAACGTAAGCTTTTTTAGGACGCACGAGACTGATATGACCTTCGGCCGCGATGGCGCTCGGTGCCACGGGCAATTCCCCGTCGAGGAACATCGGATCCGAGATGCGACCCACGTGCCAGAGTTGGAGCACGATTGTGCTTCCCGCCACGTGAACGGCCTCCGTAATTTTTTTCCATCCCGCCACGTGGTCCTGCGACCAAATGCCCGGAGTGTTCGCGTAGCCTACGCCCATCGGCGTCACGCTCGTTGCTTCGGTGATGATCATGCCGGCGCCGGAGCGCTGGACGTAGTATTCGCACATCAGGTCGTTGGGGGTTCTTCCGTCCGCACCCGTCGCGCGTGCTCGAGTGAGAGGAGCCATGACGATGCGGTTTTTGAGTTTGAGGTTTCCGAGTTGGACGGGTTCGAGAAGACGCGGCATGGATCTGTGTTTATACTGAGTTCGTGGCAGCCGCTATTCTCGTACAGAGCTTTTTTCTAAAAGACACGAAGAAAGTCGCGCGCGATCTTCTGGGAAAGACGCTTTGCCTGAAAAAACCACGAGGCCGTGGCTTGAGCCGCTTTAAGATCGTGGAGACAGAAGCGTATTTAGGTCTTGAAGATCCGGCGTGTCACAGCTTTCACGCTAAGCGGACTGAACGCGTGCGTTCTCTCTATCTTCCCGGAGGTCATGCCTACGTCTATCTTATCTATGGAATCTACAATTGCCTGAATGTGGTCACAGGCGACGAAACACATCCTGAAGCGATTCTTATCCGGGCTATCGAGCCTCTCGACGGGAATCTCGTTGAAGCCCGCACATCAGATTTGAAGACGAATGGTCCCGGAAAACTTTGTCGTTATCTCGGTATCACGCGCGCAAAACACGACGGAATCGCGTTGTGGAAAAAAGAATCGGGTTTGTGGATTGAAGAGGGAGAGAGGCTGAAAGCTTCTCAGATCGTCGTAACGAAACGCATCGGGGTGCAGAACTATCCCGGCGGTGCGGCGGACTGGCCTCTGCGTTTTCACGTCAGGGCCAATCCGTACGTTTCAAAAACTTAGTGGGATTTTTGGCTGGGAACGGCCTGCGCAGGTTTGCGAACGTCAGTTGCCTTGTAATTGTTGGCTGCAGGGCTTTCGGTGTCGAGGTCGGTGTCCGCGTCGTCGCGTTCAAACTGAATGCGTCCTTCATCCCAGCTTTCGGTGCTCACCTCCGACTTATCGCGTGGCAAATTTTGATTTGAAGTGGGTCGATTTTTTTGTCCCATGAATGCCTCCTTGGTATGTTTTAAACAGCAAGAATTACGCCACTCTTCGGAGAGTTTGCCGTGCGCGTTTCGACTTTTATTTATCGCACTAAGGGACAAAATGTCCCTTAGTGCCGCTTCTTTGCGTATGGCCGTGCTTTTGCAGTTGATGCGGAATGCCTCGTCAGTTGAAAAAATTTCTCGCTGCCTTTTTAGATAACTTTGCCAAGCATGACCTCATGACGCTTGCCGCCGCGCTTGCGTTCTACACGGCACTTTCCCTTGCACCCCTGTTACTCATCACGCTCGCCCTCTTGGAACTGATCGGTCCTGAAACTCAGAACCGCCTCGTCGAGCAGATTCAAAGCGTCGTGGGCTCCAACGCGGCCGGAGCGGTGAATGTGGTCATCGAAGGGGCGAAGGATCGTCCCGATCTTTCGGGCCTCGGAGGTGCCATCGGTTTCGTCGCGCTCTTCTTTTCGGCCAGTGGCGTCTTTGCGCAAATACAGTCGTCGCTCAACCTTATTTGGGAAGCCAAGGCGCCCCAAAGTAGCGGCTTTAAAACCTGGATACGTCGGCGGCTCTTGTCGATGGGAATGGTGCTTTCGCTCGGCTTCGTCTCAATGGTTTCGCTGATCGTTACCGCCGGACTGAGTTTTGTCTTCAAGGAATCGAGCACGATCTGGGATCTTTTGAATCACCTCGTTTCGTTCGGCGTTTTTATGGCACTCTTTGCGGCCATCTTTAAAGTCCTTCCGGATGTGCCGATGCGCTGGAGAGAGGCCTTTGTTGGTGGCGCGATTACGGGAGCGCTTTTCGTGATCGGTAAGCAGCTCATCGGTCTCTATCTCGGTCAGAGCGCCGTAGCATCGGCGTACGGGGCGATGGGATCGCTCCTGGTTTTTCTGGTATGGGTCTATTATTCGGCACTCACTCTCTTCATTGGAGCCGAACTAACCGCTATGCTGGCTTTTAGGCGTCCGGAATCCACTACGGATGCAAAGCCCGATGAAAAAATTGAAACTCAGCCCGCGCGCTAAAAAAATAATTCTCGTCCTGACACTGCTCCTCGCGGGTTTCGAAGGCGCTTACGTCGTCGCGGCCAATGCTTTCCTTAGTTCCCATCGTCTCCAGGAAATCGTCAACTCGAGACCCGAGAAGCTCCTCTTCGACTACAAAAAAGCGTGGACCCTCGTTCCGGGACTTGTGAGTCTCGAAGGCGTCGTGGTCGAAGGACACGATGGCGAACTGCTGTGGCATATCGAAATTCCAAAAGTCCGGGTGCTCTTCAGTCTGCTTTCGCTTCCTTCGCGCACGCTCCGAACCTACAGCGTTCGCGCCCAGGGCGGAATTTTCCGCATCAAGAAAGGAACACAGCTTCCACCCGAAGATCCGAAACCGGAAGCCGACCTTACGGCGTCCGAGATTCGAGCCAAAGAAGATCGCGGGCCTTTTCATCTTTCTTTCGGAGGGCTCTCGCTTCAGAATTTTAGCGAGATCACGGTCATGGATTATTCCTATCGAGGACCCGCTTCGATCGGCGGATCGTTCAAACTTTGGCCGGGACGCAGCCTCATTGTTTCGGATGCCGATGTGCGATTCTTGGGCGGCCAGGTTTTTCTAGGCGAACGCACGTTAAGCAGCTCACTCGAGGGCTCAGTCAACGCCGAGGCTCCCGAGTGGCTTCCCCGCGAACAGAAACCGTCGGCACTCATCGATACGGTGGACGCAGAGATTAAACTCAAGGGGCAGCTCGAAGATGCGGATTTTCTCAATCACTACGTCGAAGGAATCCCGTGGCTAAAGATTCTCGGCGTGACGGGAAATTTTTCGATCGATGCGACGATCAAAGATGGAGCTTTCGCGAATCCGAGTGAAGCTCAGATTCTCGCAAAAAAGATGGGTGCGGGCATCGGGGGCTATCAGGCGCAGGGCGTGGGCAAGGCCGAATGGAAACTCGATGCCGCTGGCGAGAATCCGCTCATGCGGATGCGACTCAATTTGCGCGACTACGTCGGCGTCGACACTTCAAAAAAACTGACCGTCGCTAAAGGCGAGAACCTCAGGATCAGCGCCGACAGCTACGATCTGAAGCTTACGAAAATGTTTTCCGATATCTCAGACCTCAGCGCCGCCATCGTTCTGGATAAAGTCGAGTTGACGGATCTGCGCTTCGTTAACGCTTTCATTCCGATGTCGCAGCATTTCGAAGTTCTCGAAGGAACCGCCACTCTCGAAGCCAAGCTGAACGTCTCGACCCGTCGAGCTACAGAACCGGGTTTCTGCAAGCTCGAGACTTTTGGAACAAAAATGCGCTTTCGTAAGACAGAGCTCGCGGGGGATTTCGCGGTGACGGCGTTGGTGGAAGACGCAACCGAAGGTACGGACAGCTTCAAAGTTTCGGGCTCGCGCTTCGCCGCGACCAATGTAACGGTGGTGAACAAGGACAAGAAGAAGCCGGAAAAAGCCGCTGCCCCTTGGGCAGGCGAACTTTCCCTTGTGGACGCGTGGATCGAGTCGAAAAAGTCCGATGTTTTTCGTGGCACTGCGGATCTTCGCCTCGACGACGCCCGTCCCATCTTGTCCGTTCTTTCTAATACGTCGCGAATCGCGCGCATCGTAACGCGATTCGCGGACATGAAAAACCTGAAGGGCAAGAGCGACTTCAGGATCGGTAAAGATCTCGTCGAATTCACGGGCATGGAGCTGCATTCGTCCGACGTGGACCTGCAAGCCAACTTCAGCTTCGCGGAAAAAACGAGCAAGAGTCTCGCACTTTTACATTACGGAATTTTCGAAGCCGCTTTGCAAACAAACGGAGAAAAATCCGAGTCCAAACTTATCAAAGCTCGTAAATGGTACGAGCAGCGCCTTCCGTGGAAGCCTTAGATGCTCGGTTTCGCGCGGGCCGCGACGAGGCGTTGCATGCGCTGCAGGCTGGAGTGCGCGAAACGCAGTTGCAAGCTTCGCCCGAATAGCTTGAAGCCCCACCGATAGAAAATATTTTTGATGTGGTCGGGCTTGGAGAACGCGGAAATCTTGAAATCGACCTTGCCGTTGGAGAGATTTTTTCGGATTTCGAAGCTGATCTGTCCGCGTTCGAAATGTCCTTCGAGCGTCGAGTAGCTGTAGCCGTAAATGCGGAATTCGCCCTCGGCGCTCGGTCGACGTTCGTCAATGATGTTGCCGATACGCACGCCAAAATAGAACCGAATCCAGAGAAAGTGCGCATTCAAGAGCATGATGCGATTGTCGAGAGGATCTTCCGGACGAAAAATTCCCTGGACCAATTTTGGATCGGGAAATTCGTAGTTGAGAAGAATGCTTTTGGCGGTTTCGAAGGAGCTCCAGGCCTCGGGTTCGCCAGGTTTTTCGGCAGGAAGATCGCAACGGTACTCGTCGACGTTCCATCCGTTGGCCACCGTAAATGTATCGCGTTGCTGAAGATCGAAGTTGATCTTGAGACCTGCTAACGCCTGAAGACGGGCCTGATATTTAGCCCACGGTGCATTAGTGGCGACGACTGGAATAGGATCCTTTACGAAGGGAGCTTCTTTGGTCTCGACGAGCACGTCGCCCGTCTGGGTTCCCTGCACTTCTTTGACGACGTTCTCGCAAAAGAGTGTCCACATTTCGGTCTGGGCGAGCTTGGCGGCCCTGAGAGTGTCGTAAACGAAATCGATCACGTGGTCAGAGCTGCGCGCCCATGAGAAAATCGAAAACTTGAATGCACCGGGGCCGGTCTCTGCGATTTCGAAACGAATTTCACCAGCCTCCATGTGTCCCTTTTCGGTCGCGAAACTGAAACTGGTTGGCGTTTCGGCAATGGCTTTCACAGGTCCGTTCCAGGGTCCGGTGATCTCGATAAAAAATTCGTCGCCCACCCGAAATACTTCCGGGTCGCCCTTTGTTTTTCTAAAGGTCGCCAAGGCTTGCGGACAGACGGAGTTCGGATCGTGTTTAACGAGAGCAATGATCTCGCGCGCCGACCGAGTGGGGGCGCTGAAATCCACTTCGTAATGACGATAGAAAAGGGGCCCGACTCCGGCACCCGGCAGCTGGATAGGGTGCGGACCCGAAAGATCTTGAGGATGTACGGCGTCCGGAACCGCGTGGACTGACACATCGTCGTCATTGAGTTTTTTTTGGCCGCGCTTAAAAAGGCGCGCAACCAAAAGAGCCAGAAACTTCGGCGATTGGGCCAGCCTCGTAGAAGTCATGCCAGAGTCCAAATCCTCACGACCCGCCAGATGATCGCGAGCGCCACGGCGACGGAGGCGAGGTTGGCAAAATTGAAGGCGAGGGTGCGATAAGGCTGGAGTTTCGCAAGATAGCAGATCGTATGAGCCACACGTCCGAGGCCGAAAGCCAGCAGGGCAATGATCATGAAGGGCGTCGAGGCGCCGACCAAAATATATCCGAGCGACAGGAAGAGAAATAGGGGAATGTTCTCGAGGTCGTTACGCCAGCAGTTCGTGGCCCTTTGGAGCAGGTCGGCCGCGTTCGCTTCGGGGGAGGAAGGCTTCCCGAAGACCCCGGCGTCTTCGGCTTCCGCAAGGACACCGCTGCGTGCGCGGGCCCAACCTTGGACCAGAGAATTGAAAAGCATCTTGAAGAAAAGCAGGGCAACAAGAAGGGCCCAGGCTTCAAACTGAAAAGAATTTAATGAAGTCATGGGGGTGAAGCTAACCAAGCCCGAGGCTTTGGTCCAAAGGACTTCTCTTCACACTCAAAGTTGGACATGACTCATCGCAAAGAAGACCAAAGTCGGGACACTCCCGGTTTATCGGATCTCAATAGTCGCCTATAAGCATCGAATGGAACTCGCGACACCAAAAATGCAAGAAGCCATTGCTTCCAAAAACTGGGTGAGCCTGAGAGAAATGCTCGGCAAGTTTTCCCCTTCGGAAGTCGCGTCTTTTTTAAGCAGTCGTTCCGTGGCCGACATGGCCGTGGTCTTCCGCGTGCTACCGCGCTCGCTTGCGGCCGCGGTCTTCGAATACCTGCCCCTTCAAACTCAGCAACAGCTCCTTAAAGCTCTCGCCAAAGATGAAGTCGCAAGCATCCTCGACGAAATGGCTCCTGACGACCGCACGCTCTTGCTCGAAGAGTTGCCCGGCAACGTCACCAAGGAACTTTTACAACTTCTGTCGGTCGAAGAGCGCGCCGTCGCCGTCAAGCTCTTGGGTTATCCCGAGAATAGCGTCGGGCGTCTCATGAGTCCGCATTACGTCGCCGTACATCCGGATTGGACCGCGCAGCAGGTTCTCGAATACGTTCGCCTTCACGGCAGCGACAGCGAGACACTCACGATGGTCTACGTTGTGAATAATCAAGGCAAGGTCGTCGACGACATCCGCATTCGCGCCTTCCTACTGTGCGACCCTCAGAAAAAAGTCTTCGAGCTTATGGACGAGCGTTTCACGCGTCTCAAGGCTACGGACCCCAATGAAACGGCCCTCATCGCTTTCCGTAAGGAGAATTTGCCCGCGCTTCCTGTCACGGATTCAGACGGAGTGCTCATCGGCATCGTCACCTTCGACGACGTGCTCTCTCTTTCCGAAGAGAGAGCCACTCAGGAAATTCAGAAGTTGGGCGGTTCGGAAGCTCTCGACGAGCCGTACATGAAGATCAGTCTTTTGCGCATGGTAAAAAAGCGCGCGAGCTGGCTCGTCGTTCTCTTCCTCGGAGAAATGCTCACCGCGACGGCGATGGGATATTTCGAGAACGAAATTTCCAAAGCCGTCGTGCTTGCGCTTTTCGTGCCGCTCATCATCTCGAGCGGTGGCAACTCCGGATCGCAGGCGGCGACGCTCGTCATCCGCGCGTTGGCCCTGAACGAAGTCGGCATCAAGGACTGGTGGCGTATCGTGAAACGCGAAATTCTCGCGGGGCTGGCACTCGGCCTCATCCTGGGCTTCATCGGCTTCGTGCGTATTGCGGCGTGGTCCGCGTTCTCCGACATCTATGGACCGCATTGGCTCCTCGTCGCATTGACGGTGAGTATCTCGCTCGTAGGTATCGTCCTGTGGGGGAGTCTCGCCGGTTCGACGCTTCCGCTGCTGCTGAGACGTCTCGGTTTCGATCCGGCGACATCGTCGGCGCCCTTTGTCGCAACGCTCGTCGATGTGACGGGACTCGTGATTTATTTCGGCGTCGCCATGATCGTCCTGCACGGAACCTTGCTCTAATTTATGGGTTCTAAACTCAGCCTTCGTTCGTTTCGGGAAAACTTTACTCAGACGCCGCGAACGCTGAAAATCTCCTGGGAATCGGCGCCGACCCTCTGTCTGTTCCTTGCGGCCCTTACGCTTCTCGGAGCGGTGCTTCCGCTCGGCGTCGCGTACATCGGCAAACTCATCGTGGACGCCGTCGTCGCCGGATCCCGCGAGCTTACGCTCCGCTACGTTCTTTGCGAATTGGGTCTCATCATCTTTCAAGCGCTCGTGATTCGCGGACTGGGCCTGAGCCGTCAGCTCCTTGGTGCGCGCCTTTCGGTCGACATCAACATGAAGATCTTACGCAAAGCCCAGGAGCTGGAACTCCGCCATTTCGAAGATCCTACGTTCTACGATCAGCTCACACGCGCGCGTCGCGAAGCTTCGTCTCGGCCACTCCTGGTCGTGAGCGATACCTTCCAGCTTATTCAGAACACGCTCACGTTGTTGGGCTACATGGCTCTTCTGCTTGCCTATAATCCTTGGGTCGCGGGCGGGCTGCTCATCGCATCATTACCCGCCGCATTCTCCGAAGTGCATTTTTCCTCGGCTGCATTTCGTCTGCGCAACTGGCGCTCGCCCGAAGCGCGGCTTTTGAACTATATCGAATACGTTCTTACGACTGACAGCCACGCTAAAGAGGTGAAGGCCTTCGGACTCGGTCGTCTTCTTCTCGAGCGCTACCGCACGATGGCCGAAACAATTTTTAGAGAGGACCGGGCTCTCTCCATCAGACGTGCGAGCTGGGCCTATGCGCTCTCCTTGATTGGCACCGTAGCTTTCTATGCGTGTTACGGAGTGATGGCGCTCGCCGCCGCCGCGAAACTTATGACCCTCGGTTCGCTCACGCTCTATGTGATGGCCTTCCGTCAGGGTCAACAGGCCTTTCAGTCCGTTTTGCAGGCGATCGGCGGCATGTACGAAAACAATCTCTACATGACGAACCTCTTCGCTTACTTCGATATTGCGGTGAGTGCTCCCCGGGCGCCGCTAAGCGCTGCGCTGGCGCCTTCGCTCGAGAGTGAACGGGGTATCCGTTTCGTTGCTCTCGGTTTCCGTTATCCGGGTCAAGAAGGCTGGGCACTTCGCAACATCAATCTCTTCGTGCCCCACGGCCAGAGCCTCGCGCTCGTGGGACACAACGGTGCCGGTAAGACCACGCTCATCAAGCTGCTCACACGGCTCTACGATCCGACCGAAGGCAAGATCCTCCTCGATGGGCGAGACTTGCGCGAATGGGACCTCGATGAACTCCGCGGTCGCATGGCGGTGGTCTTCCAGGATTTCAATCGCTATCACTTCAGTTTTGAGGACAACGTACGTTTCGGCGGCGTCGATCAAAAACCCGATGAAGAAAAAATGCTTCGCGCGGTCGAGCGCGGCGGCGCCAGCGAAGTTCTCGCTTCACTCGTACAAGGTCTCAAGACTCCGCTCGGACGTTGGTTCGACAAAGGGACCGAGCTCTCGGGCGGACAGTGGCAGAAAGTCGCGCTCGCACGCGGTTTCATTCGCGAAGAGGCCGATATTCTCGTTTTGGACGAACCAACCTCGGCGCTCGACGCGGAAGCGGAATTTGCCGTTTTTGAACGCTTCCGTCAGCTTACTAAAGGACGTACGAGTTTTTTGATCTCGCACCGTTTCCCGACCATCCGTATGGCCGACAAGATTGTGGTCATCGAAGGTGGCTCAATCGTGGAGTCCGGATCTCACACCGAGCTGCTCGCATCCGGAGGTCGTTACGCCGAGCTCTTTGCTCTGCAGGCGCGCGGCTATCGCTAGTTAGCCGCTGAAATCGAGTGAATCTTCGTTAGGAACCAACTCGACCGGGGCATCTCCGACATGCGCGACGCTCAGCGAGCCATCGGATTCAAGGATCGCCGTTTTGACGTCGTGGATATGCTGCACGCCTTGTTTACGCAGCAGGATCCTGAGATCGGCAAGCGAGATGAGTTCTTTCTTGAGGTTGGCTTCGACGACCTTGCCCTTGTGGATGAGGAGAGTGGGAACGCCCTCAAAAAGATCGCGAAATTTTTTGCTACGGTAGCTCAGCACCGATATCGACCATGACATCGCGATCAGGACGACGGCCAGAATAAGTCCGCCCGTGAGCGAGTTGTCGCCGCCGTTCATCGAGTTTTGGACGGCGTTACTGATGAGCATGATCGCCACGAGATCGGTCGCACTCATCTGTCCGACCTGGCGTTTTCCAGAGAGACGCAAGAGGATCAAGACGAAGAGAAAAACCGCGCCCGCGCGTACGACGAATTCCAGTGGGCTCAGACTCATATGAACGAGAGTGTTCAACATGAATCAGTCCGTGCAGCCAGTAGTCGTGTCGCAGATGCTGTGGATCTTAGTCGCATTGTTGAGGTTATTGGCCAGGAAGTAAATACGGTTTGCCAAGGTCATGATCGATGTCGTCGTGTAATAGTCGTTAGAAATTTCCTGGCCTTGCGTCGTATCCGTGACTTGAAGGAACTCGCTGGTGGCGGGATCGAAGGAATATATCTTGTAGTTGGTGTTGAATCCAATGACGGCCCGAATGGAGAAGAAGTACAACTTGTTGTTGTAGCCCACGATACTCGTGGCGCTGTCGGATCCATCGGAGCGAGAGTTGGAAACCTGACGAACGAGTCCCGTGGAGTCGTTGTACTCGAAGAGTTTGCTTTTATTGGCCGAGTTCGTCGCATTAAAATACATGCGCGCGTTGTAGACGTAGAAGAGCTGGTAGGCCGAGGGTCCCGTGATCCCAAAGATGGCATCAGAGGCATTGTTATTCTTGCGCGTGTTAGAAAGTTGCGTGATCGTCGTTCCATCGCTCACGAAGAGTTTGCTGACTCCGAGGAGCGATAACGCGCTGAAGTAGAGTTTGCTGTTGTAGACCGTAAGATAGCCGGGGTTATCGGTGAGCGTCGCATCGTTGCGCAAGTTCGAAAATTGCGTGAGGGTCGGAGTCGCGACGTCGTTGTAGACGAAGATCTTCGGAACGTTGCTCGCGTTTCGGGCCACGAAATAAAGTTTGGTACCTATCGAGGTCAGATAGGTCGGAAAATCGCTTGCGCCAGCATTATTGACCGTATTCGTAAGTTGATAGGCCGTGGTGCCGTCCCAGCTGAAGATCTTCGAGAACCCACCGGCGGCGTTGGCCACAAAAAAAAGTTTTCCGTTGTGAACCGTAAGCTGACTGGGAGCGCTATTCGCCGCTACGGTGCCAGTGCTATTACAAACCTGCGTGAGTACTCCCGCGCTCGTGAGCTGGAAAAGTTTCTGGTATCCGCCGCTAATGGAGGCGACGAAATACATGTTCGAACCGACGATGGTGAAGTTGATCGTATTATTAGCGGTCTGGATATTGTCGTTGCTACCGGCAAACGTATTGGAAATCTGCGTGATGGATCCACCGCTGGCGTCGGTGTAGGAGTAAAGTTTCCCCCAATTTGTGTTGGTACTCGAGGCAGCGAAGTAGAGTTTGCCCGAAAATACAGTGAGTGAAGTGGGGTTGTCGTTGCAGGTTGATCCGCAGATGTTAGAGATCTGCGTGAGCGTTCCGGTTCCCGTAGGGTCGTAAGCAAAAAGTTTTGTGAATCCGACCGAGTTGTTTCCCTGGAAGTAGAGCTTGCCATTGTAGACGGCCATGGCATTTGTGAAAGTGTCGCCCGTAGTATTGTTGTTGTACGTGTTACTCACCTGGCGATAAATGATCTGCTGGGCCGTGAGCGTGTTGCTGTCGCGATAGTCGCTCGCGAGCGCATTGCTGGCTTTCGCGCGAATCTGGAAATTCATGCTTCCGGCAGGCGAAGGAGTGAGTCCTCCGCTCGCGGGAACGGTGAAAGTCGAAGGCGTGCAGCCGATCGCTGCAAAGGGCGCCTTGACAGTGCATGCCGGTGTCGCGGCGGCGGGGAAGCTCGTCGTGACCGTCACGTCGATCGGAGTCCCTAGCGTTGCGTTGTAAGGAGTGGGGATCGTTCCCGTCGGTTGGGTACCGCTGCCGGCGCTTGCGGTGAGGCCTGTTCCCGTGGGAGTGAGAATCGCTGCGGTCGGAGTTGCGACGGCGGTCGAAGGAGTCGTTCCGGCCCCCGTCGGCGTAAGGGGCGCGGTCGCCGAGGGAACGACGGGACCATTTGCCGAATAGAGTGCTTCGGCGAGAGGAACGGTCGTGCTGATGCTGACGGAAGCGGGCGCAAGACTCGTGACGGTCCGAGAAAGTGTCGCGTCCGTGAGAAGTCCCGAAACGTCGTGAGCGTTCAAGGTGAGCGCATCGAGAGTGTTGTCTTTGAAGTAGACACTCACGGATGTCGCACCTGCGGGAATCGTTACGGATGTCGTTGAAGCGCCACCGCATCCAGCAGCCGTATAAAATGCTCCGCTGCCGACGCCTGAAAGTGAAATCGTAGAGAGTGTCTCTGTGGCCGTTGCGACGTCAGAAGCATTGAGCAGCGTGATTATAAAGGCGGTACTCGTGCAAAGACCGAGGTTGATCGTCGTTGGGCCCGTAAAGCCGAGCTTCGTAGGGACGGGCACCACGACCGGATCCGGTGCGATCACCGCAGGCTCATCTTTTTTAAGGGCTTTGTTGATAGTGGTCGCGTTGCAGGCAAACAGTTGCAGAAGCAAAAGCGCTTGCGGCAAAAGATAACGAAGTACGCGAGTCATCGCCTTCTTATCGGCGCTTTATAATAGAGTCTTAACAGAGGTTTATAACGCGTAGCCCAAACCCAGGGAGATCTTTCGGGCGGAAAGAGAGACGGCATTCTGGAGGAGAGTCGTGGTTTCATAAGCCACTGAAAGGCGAATCCGCTCGCCGACGCGATTGGGGCGCAGCCCAAGAACCACTTCGCCCGACATGCGCCGGTTGCTAACAGCAAAGTTCGTGCTCAGCGCCGGCTCATACCTCAGGGTAAGGGCGATCTCGCGGCCGGTCTCGAAATGCTTCTGGAGCTGGGTCGCCAGAACGGCGCCGAAGAGATTCTGGTAACCAAAGCTTTTGCCCGCCACGAGCATTGTCGTATAGAAGCCGCCGCCGTCAAGTCTCCAGAGCCAGTTCGAAGACGGGGCAGAGAGAAGACGACCTGTGGCCATGCGTGCAGAGAGCTCCTTAAGACCCGAGGCGATACCAAACGCAACATCGCCATTCAAGTGCCACGGACCATACTGAGTTCCCGTATCGAAGCCCGAGGCGATTCCGAAAAGTGTGAAAGATGCGTCAGAGCGGTCAGACTGTGTGTATTTCAGTAGCGAGGCGTCAAGTCCGAACCAAAATTCGCTCGCTCCGGGGCGAGCCGCGAGGGGAGAGGAATCGTAATTTTTGCTGAGGGGTGCATAGCGCACGCGGAAGTCCTGGCGCTGAAGCGCATTGCGCGGACCACGCGCGCGCAGAAAGCTCGCGGTTTCAAAATTATCGAGAGGTAGATGAAGCATGAAGCTTCCGCCCGGACCGAGCTTCACTTCTTCATCGCGGTGGTAGAGTTTCCAGATGGAGCTACCGGGGCCCGGCAGTTTAGGCCCTTTGAAGGTTCCACGAATAGTAACCGTATATGTTGCTGCGCCACTCGCATCGATCCAGGATTCGGCAAAAAGAGGAGCCGACGAGAACTCGAGACCTTCGATCCACGTCGTGCCGCTGACCTCGAGAAGCTCAAGCGCGATGGGACTGCCGAAGTTGCGATCCTGAGCGCGCGGCGTCGATGAGAAAAAGGCGAGGGCCAAGACAAGAAAGAGGCGCCAGGTAGATGACCACATGAATTGGAATAAAGTATAGCGGATCGAACTGTTTCCGGCAGCGCGAGAGCTTAGAATTCTTAAAGGCCGGGATCCTCGTGTCCAGGCACTTCACCGAGCGTAGAGAAGACCTTATTCTTTTGCGTCAGCTTGAGCCCGCAGTTTACGGAATTCTTTCTCTAAAAGACTGATCTCTTCGTCCGACATTTCTTCGAGATCCACGAGCCTATTTCGCGCGCTTTTCGAGGAACGGATCAGCTCGTCGAGCTTCAGGTGAATGGCTTTGGAGTCACGGTTCTGGGTGTTTTGAATCAGGAAGACCATGAGGAAGGTGACGATGGTGGTGCTCGTATTGATCACCAGCTGCCAGGTATCGGAGTAGTGGAACATGGGGCCAGTAATGGCCCAGGCAATGATCACAAGGAAGGCGATTCCGAAGGAGGCGGGAGCACCCATCCAGCATGAAGCGACCTGTGCGAATTTGCGGAAGCTAAAAGTTTTTTCCATGCGCGGGACCTTAGGCCATGCCGTTCGAGAAACTCAAGAAGTTCTCACGTGAAGTTATGACACTATTTGTCGAGAATGAAATTTGTTTCAGCCATGAAGTTTCCTCAATGGGTTTTCTGACTTTTTCTGCATGATAAAACTCGAGCATGAAAAAATCCGCTCGGAAAAAAACCGTGGCTCCTGCCAAAAAATCGAAATCCGTTTCTGCTGAGACTCACCAGACCTCGACGGGCGAACTCTTGACGACGAATCAGGGGGTGGCGCTGTCTGACAACCAGAATTCGCTGAAGCTCTCCGAGCGCGGTCCAGTCCTCCTTGAAGATTTCATTCTTCGCGAAAAGATCACGCATTTCGATCATGAACGCATTCCGGAACGCATCGTTCACGCACGCGGGTCGGGCGCCCACGGTTACTTCCAGCCTTATGCGTCTTTCTCCAAATTCACGAAGGCCGCTTTCCTTCAAGATCCCAAGGAAAAGACCGAAGTCTTCGCTCGTTTCTCGACCGTAGCAGGTGGTGCCGGATCGGGAGACCTTCCACGGGACGTGCGTGGTTTCTCCGTGAAGTTTTATACCTCCGAAGGAAACTTTGATCTCGTCGGCAACAACATGCCTGTTTTCTTTATCCAGGACGCCATGAAGTTCCCGGACCTTATCCACGCCGTAAAAATGGAACCCGACCGCGGTTTTCCTCAGGCCGCGTCCGCACATGCGACCTTCTGGGACTTCGTCAGTCTGACTCCCGAAAGCACGCACATGCTGATGTGGGTGATGTCCGATCGCGCCATCCCGCGTTCCCTGCGCATGATGGAAGGATTCGGAGTCCATACGTTCCGGATGATCAACGCCAAGGGCGAATCCCATTTCATGAAATGGCATTGGCGCCCCACGATCGGCTCGAGTGCTGTGGTTTGGGATGAAGCGGTCAAGATCAACGGTGCCGATCCCGACTTCCATCGCCGTGATCTCTGGGAAGCGATCGAAAAAGGGAATTTCCCCGAGTGGGAGCTCGGCGTCCAGATCTTCGACGAAAAAACGGCGGCGGGCTTGGACTTCGATGTTCTGGATCCCACCAAGCTCATCCCCGAGGAAATTATTCCAATCACCATGCTCGGTAAGATGGTTCTCAATCGTAATCCCGACAACCATTTTGCGGAAACCGAACAGGTGGCTTTCTGTCCCAGTCACGTCGTTCCGGGTATCGATTTCTCGAACGATCCGCTTTTGCAGGGTCGACTCTTCTCCTATACCGATACCCAACTGAGTCGTCTCGGCGGCCCCAACTTCCACCAAATTCCTGTCAACAAGCCCCGCTGTCCCTTCCATAATTTTCAGCGCGACGGTCTCCGACAGATGGAAGTTCCCACGGGACGCGTCGCTTACGAACCCAATACCCTCGATGAAGGAAAGGGTCCGCGCGAGAACCACCACAAGGGATTCACGACTCATCCGGAAGAACTCTCCGGAGAAAAGGTACGCAAGCGCGCGGAGACCTTCGCGGATCATTACTCGCAAGCGCGACAGTTCTACCGTTCGATGACGAAGCCTGAGCAGACCCATATCGCGAGCGCATTCGCGTTCGAGCTGGCGCACGTCGAGGTGAAGCCGATTCGTCAACGCGTTCTTGGTCATTTGGCGAACGTTGACAAGGAGCTCCACGATACCGTTTCGAATGCTCTCGGTGTGGGAACGGCGACGGACAAAATCCACCCGGCGATTTCGCCGAAGGACTTGCCTGTATCGCCTGCGCTGAGTTTGCTCGCCAAGGCCCCTGCGACTTTCAAAGGTCGCAAGATCGGCGCATTGCTGACGGACGGATTCGACCCCGCGTTACTCGCGGCTTTGCGTGATTCCGTCAAAGCTGAAAAGGGTGACCTTGCCGTCGTCACGCCGAAGATCGGCGGAGTCAAAGACGCTAAGGGCAAACACGTCGAAGGCGACTTCGCTCTTTCCGGAGGACCTTCCGTATTCTTCGACTGTGTGGCGGTTCTCGCTTCAAAAAAAGGTGCGGCTACGCTTGGTAAAGAAGCTGCGGCCGTAAACTGGTTGCGCGACGCCTATGGGCATCTGAAAGTAATCGGCTTCACGGCCGATGCGCAGCCGCTTCTCGATCTCGCGGGCATCGAGGTTGACGTCGGGGTCATGGAACTCGGAGAGTCCAAGTCCGCTGGAGCCCTTATGAAAACCGCTAAGAAGGGCCGTATCTGGGACCGAGAGCCGACGCTTAGAAGTCCCGGCTGATTTTAGACGGTCATTAAAAAAGAAAAAAGCCCGGATCCGCGAAGATCCGGGCTTCATAGTCTTTGATCTCCCCTAGAGACCGAAGACTTAGTTCTTCAGGTAACGGACGCAGGCCAGATCGCGAACGATTTCTTCACCGCTGCGCTTCAGAAGGGTCATCGTTCCGCTGACTTCGCTGAGAGCGGTGACAGGCGCGCCGTAGCTGAAATCGATATCGACGAGAATTTGGTCGAGTTCGCCGAGCTTCGTGCCCGAGATCAGCTCGCCTTTGCGGCCACTGTCGTTAAAGCGAAGGTCGACATCGCCGACGTAGCTTGCGGCTGCATTGGAGAGGCGTTCGTTTGCATCGGTGAAGCGAGCGATAGTCTTACGACCAGCAGAAACGGAGGTGTCCGAGATGATCATGACAGCGGCGCTGCGGGTGCCGTTCTCGGGAGAAACGTGGTTGTAGACTTTGACGGCAAGATCGCCTTCCACGGTTTCGCATTTGAAGCCGTCAGCGTGAGCGACGAGGGAGGCGGTGAGAGCGACGAGGGACAACGCAAGATTTTTCATTTTCAAAACTCCTAAAGTGTTTTTGTGGCGCTTGGTTTGGGACGCCGGTTAGTGTTTGAGCCCCGAGTGACCTTCGGGATAAGGGCTTCCTAGCTGAATCGCGCTCCGAAATGGAAATACATAATAAGTCCATTTAATATTCGTTTTATGCATGTCACTAGCGGTTCTAGAGGTGCAGAAACTGCTCAGGCTTTCACGACCTCCTGTCGTCAAGATTCCAAGCGAATCATTTCGGTGTAGCCTTCATCCCATGCCTGAACTTGCCGAAGTTGAAACCGCCCGTCTCCGTATGGAAAAGGCCCTGAAGGGCAAGAAACTCGATGTCGCGTTCATCGACACCAAGGACCGCATCGTCTTTGACAAGGCGAGCCCCGCCTCCGTAAAGAGAGCTCTTCAGGGGGCAAAAGTCATCGGCAGCGGACGCAAGGGCAAGTATTTCTGGTTGGAGCTCGACCGTAAACCCTGGCCCGTTTTCCATCTCGGCATGAGCGGACACGTAGAAATTTTAGGAGCTAAAGGATTCGAGAGAATCTGGGGGCGATCGGAAACCAAGCCCGACGGCAGCGCGACGGAGCGCCCGCGGTTTTGCAAAATGCTTCTCACGAGCGCCGACGTGCAGGCTGCGATCACGGACCCACGACGCTTCGGTCGCATTCGTTTAGCGAAGAATCCACTCAAAGAAGCTCCAATCTCTAAGCTCGGCCCCGATCCACTCATCGATCCCCCGACCGCGAAAGAGTTGCAAATACTCCTCACCAAGCGCGCGCTGCCGATTAAAGCACTGCTTCTGGATCAAAAACTTTTCGCGGGCGTCGGGAACTGGCTCGCTGACGAGATCCTTTTTCAAGCAGGCATCGCGCCCCAACGGCCGGGAAAAGATCTCGGCGCCGCCGAGATAAAAAAACTTCGGAGCGCGCTGTTAGGCGTGATCCGCAAGGCTGTGGCGGTGGACGCCGACTACGAGCGTTTCCCTAAGACCTGGCTCTTCCACGATCGATGGGGAAAGGGCAAGGAATCTTACACCTCGCGTGGCTATCAGATCCGGCACGACACCATCGGAGGTCGGACAACGGCGTGGGTCCCTGAACTTCAACGTTAAACCGCCTCGAGGAGCTGCGAGTGAAAGTTTCTTGGCGCTTTACGAGCTGTCTCCGCGAAGCCAAGGCTGGAATAATAACGGAGCGTGCGTCGTCGTTTTCGAAAATGGGCTTTCCGTTTCGGCTTCGTGTCGGCATGTGTCGTCGTTTTCCTTACGACGTCGACGCTGTGGTCGCTGTGGAGCTTCTCGCGCACGAAGGACCTTTATCCCACCCTGAGCTATCCCGCCCCCAGTTTTCGTCCCGAGGTGACGTGGTCCAAGGCGCGCCCGGTGAAATGGGTGCCGCTCTCGACACTTCCGCGAGCGGCCTGGATTGCAGTCATTGCCGCCGAAGATGGCGGATTCTTTCGACACGACGGTGTTGAGTGGGAGCAGTCGCTTACGAAAATCTGGACGGACCTCAAAAAGCTCCAGTTTCCGCATGGCATCAGCACCCTCGATCAACAGATCGTGAAAAACCTCTACTTCGGAGCGCGTCCGGCGAGCACGCGCAAGTTCCAAGAGGTTTTCGTGGCACGTCGCATGGATTCCCAGCTCGATAAAAAACGCATCTTAGAAATCTACATGAACATTGCGGAGTGGGGCCCTAACGTGGTCGGTATCGGGGAAGCTGCGCAGTATTACTTCAAGAAGCCCGCCTCGCGCTTAAGCGACTATGAATGCGCCCTTCTTGCCAACTTGCTGCCGAATCCGCGGGTGCGAGGCGCCTGGGTCCGCAGCGGACGTCTTCCTTCGGACTTCACTCGTCTCGTCAGGCGCACGCTCCGGCGCTTGCCCTATACGGCACGCTACGCGATGAAGGAGCGATTCGTTGCTCAAAATCAATGAAGCCGGTTTCACACGCGTAGAGCGTTGTAAATGTTCAATCCCCAGGTCATTTACAAGAAATGTCTTCGCCGAAATATTTGAGACTTAGCTTGAGATAAGTTCCATCTGCGACAAGTTCCCGCAGCGCGCCGTCGACATGCGAGCGAAGTCCATCATTGCCTTTTTGTACGGCCATCGCAATTTTTTCGATGAGAAGCGGGGCGCTGACGAAAAGCTTCGCATCGGGCTGAGCCTTGGCGGCGGCTTTCCCCACAAAGACATCACTGACCCAAGCGTCGACTCGTCCGGCGAGAAGAGCTTGAAGGCAGTCCGTGTCGCGCGGAAGGGTACGCACGTTTTTGATTCCCGGTACCGCGACAAGACGCGGAACGAAGATCGTTCCAACTTGAATTGCGACATTCTTTCCTTTGAGTGCGTCGAGAGTCGAGAGCGATGCCTCTTTGGACATGATCGCAACCCCACTGCAATAATGGGGGATCGTAAAGTCAACGGCCTTTTGCCTTTCCGCGGTCACTCCGTGGCTGGCGGCTACCAGATCAAAGCGGTTCTGAGAAAGTCCGATCAACAGCGAATCAAAGGGATAAACTTTCCACGAGAATTTTAACCCCAATTTCGTGGCAACCGCCTCGGCAAGCTCAACTTCGAAACCCGTCAGCTCCGTGCCCTTATGGAAATTGAAAGGACTAAAAGTTCCGTCCGTCGCGAGCCTCAAAGTTTTTGTTTTTTGAATTTCTGCCCATGTTTCCGCGCGCACCGAAATGATCGAAAAAAGTCCCAAAACAGAGGCAAAGATAATTCTTAAACGCATGGGCGCATCTTCACAGAATTTGCACCGAAAGGCGAGAGACGTGGATATAAATCCCCGATATGCCTCGGTTTATATAAACGCTGAACGCGGCTTATCTTATTTACAAAAATTGTGTACTCTCGCTGGGGTGAAAATCGGCATTATTGGGTCGGGAATTTCGGGTCTTTGTGCCGCTTATCGCCTGAGTGAGCATCACGAAATTACTCTATTTGAGCGCAGCGAACGCATCGGGGGTCACACCCATACCCATTCCGTTTTCGATAGCGCCGGCCAAGAACTTGCCATCGATACAGGCTTTATTGTTTGTAATGACTGGACCTACCCGAATTTTCTAACGCTCATGGACGGTCTCGGGGTTAAATTTCGTGAAAGTACGATGAGCTTTGGCGTAAAAAACCAACAAAACGGCTTGGAGTACAACGGGACATCGCTCGCGACACTTTTTGCTCAGAAGCGTAACGTGTTATCACCGCGCTTCCTTCGAATGATTGCTGAAATTTTGCGGTTTAATCGCGAAGCACTTGCGGATATTTCTAAAATGGCCGACGGAATGACGCTTGGAGAATACCTGCGGGCGAAAAATTTCAGCACTTACTTTCAGCGGAATTATATTCTTCCGATGGTTTCGGCCATTTGGTCGGCAGGTCTCAAACAGGCCGAGAATTTCCCTTTCTTAACTTTTGCCAACTTCTTCAAAAATCATGGCATGCTTTCGGTGAATGAGCGCCCCCAATGGAAGACCGTTGTTGGAGGCTCAAGTTCTTATATTGAACCGCTCACTCGAAATTTCCGTGATCGAATTCGTTGCGGAGTTAAGATTCGATCTGTGGAACGCCTGGGTGAAGAGGTTGAACTTCACCTCGAAGACGACTCTCGCTTAAAATTCGATGCCATCGTTTTTGCGGTCCATAGTGATCAGGCGCTTGCTCTACTTAAAGATCCCTCGGTAGCGGAGCGTGAAATTTTGGGGCAGATTCCATATTCCCAAAATGAAACCGTTCTGCATCGGGACACTTCAATAATGCCACGAGCGCGCGCTGCCTGGGCGGGGTGGAACTATTTTATTCCTAAGGAAGCACGCGCAACACCCATTCTCACGTACGACATGAATGCTTTGCAGGGTATCACCTCAGCGGATCGTTTTCTGGTAACGCTGAATGCGAGTGATCAATTGGATCCGGCCAAGATCATTAAGACGATCATCTATCACCATCCCGTATATTCTCCAGATTCTCAGCGTGCGAGAGCCCGTCGAAGCGAAATTTCCGGCGTGCGGCGCACGCATTACTGTGGGGCCTATTGGCATTATGGTTTTCACGAAGACGGCGTAAAAAGTGCGTGGGAAGTCTGTGACGAATTCGGTGTTAAAGAATGAAAGGTCTCAAAAGCGCATTCTATGTGGGACGCGTGAGTCACTCGCGTCTTCAGCCGAAGGTCCATAGTTTTTCTTATCCCTCGTTTATGGCCTATGTGGATTTGGAAGAGGTCAGTTTTCTTTTTGACGGAATTCCATTTTATTCGACGCGTTCATCGAATCTGGTGCGCTTCAAGCGCTCTGATTACTATGGCGACCCTGACCGTGATCTCGCGCAGGAAATTCGAGATCTGGTATTCACACGCACTCAGCTTCGAGTCGAGGGTCCGGTGCGCATGCTCACGCATCTTAGACACTTCGGCCATTGCTTTAATCCGGTAACTTTCTACTACGTCTTCGCGAAAGGCCAGGATTCAAAAGTCCAAGCTATCGTGGCCGAAATTACAAACACTCCCTGGAACGAACGCCACACTTATGTTTTGCCAGTATCGGGAACAGACCTCGACGGAGATCTCGTATTTGACTTTCATAAGGAATTTCATGTCTCGCCCTTTATGCCCATGGACCTGGACTATGTCTGGAATTTTTCCTTACCCTCCCGAACTCTCGCGGTGACGATGCGTAATATGCAGGGTGATCAAAAGATTTTTTCTGCTTCTTTGAATCTCAAGCGCGTCGAGATCACCCGCAGATCATCGCTAGGTTTGCTCGCCTCTTTTCCTTTTCTTAGTTTAAACGTGTTACGTGCCATTTACTGGCAGGCCTTCCGGCTCTGGCTACGCGGGACGCCCGTATTTAAGCACCCGATTTTAAAAAAGGATAACTTATGAAAATCCAGATTCTGCCCCAAGATCGATCTCTTTTCCCCGCATGGTCTTCGCTCCTTTTCCAGGATGTTCTGAAAAAGCAGGTCATCGCCACACTGTCACGAATTCCTGATGGGCATATCGTCTTGCAGGATGGGCAAGAACTCCATTCCTTTGGCGATCCAAATTCGGAACTCCACGCCCGAATAGAAGTCCTTGATGCGCGCTTTTATACTCTTGTGGCCTTGCAGGGATCCGTAGGCGGCGGCGAGGCATTTATTCGCGAGTATTGGAAGTGTGCGGAACTCACCACTCTCGTACGCATTCTCACGCGTAATCGTAAAGTTCTCACGTCCATGGAGAGTGGGCTTGCGGCTCTCTCGGCACCTGTTATGAATTTTTTCCATTGGCTGAAACGCAACACACTCGAGGGATCGCGGCGCAATATCGAAGCTCATTATGATCTGGGCAATGATTTTTTCGGACTCTTCCTCGATCCCACGATGATGTATTCCTGCGCTATCTTCGATAAAACGACGCCTGATCTCGAGTCAGCTTCGAAACTTAAACTGGAGAGAATTTGCAGCAAGCTCAACCTTGGGCGTGACGACCATATTCTCGAGATCGGAACCGGGTGGGGTTCGTTCGCGATTTATGCCGC
>JBDSDI010000014.1:0-13767 GCA_039920645.1 Bdellovibrionota bacterium
CGCTTTGGTGTTGCCGTTATGAGCGGCCACATCTTTGATGTCGTTGATATAATAAACGGTGCTGTGCGCGGGGACTTGGGAGACCGCATCTGCGGGCATGTCGACCGTACGCTCTACGATGGATGCCGTCGCGCCGAGCGCGCGGTCGTAGCCTACTGCCAAATAATTCCAGACTTCGATACCGGGAGCGATGTCGACGACGAAGGGACGCTCCGCCTCGCCGATCACCGCGCGAAGAGCCATGTCGAAGGCCGCAGGATCCACGCGTTCCTTAAGATCGATTTCGGCGACGCGATTGGGCGATCCCATCTGAGCGTATTTCTCGACGTAGAAGTAACTCGCGGTCATGAGCGCCTTGATGTCGTTGGGCTGGAAGGTCACGGAGATTCCGTCGGCATTAATGACGGTCACGGGTTTCGCGGGTTCTTCGGTCAGCATTCCCGCCGCGCAGCGTCCGTTACAGAAACCCTCCCAGGACTCGGGAGCGGGATCGCGGCGAGGGCCACGGTAATCAAGTTCGGTTTCGGTGATGCGGAAATCGTAGTTGCCCAGAAAAATATCCATCTTCTCGGCGGCAGAGAGCTTATCAATGTTCTCTTGGGTCATGGCCCGCAGAGCGGCCTTGACGTTCGCGGCCTTGATCTCTTCAGTCTCGCCGACAACTTCTTCGCTGATAAGTTTTGCGGGAGGCGCGCCTCCAGGAATTTGCCACCGACTTGCGATGCCGCCGTGATCGAAAGGGAAGTAGTGGCCGATCCAGGGCAATGCCTCATCCCCCAAAAAGACGCTCGGCTTACCCGCGCCCACGTTTCGCATCTGCTCTACAATTGCTTCGCTCTTCTCGGCATTCAAAAGTCCTTGGACCAGTTGGCTGCAGTCTTCAGAAAAGCGTGAGGCCTCGGCAAGCTGCGGAAGCATCGCGAGGAGCAGCAAAAAACAGGAATACCCAAGCTTTTTCAGCATATAACGCAATGTGTTATCATCTATTTAAAGCCAGTCAACCCTTCAAAACAGCACGTCGCGCTAAAGGGGCGAAGTCTCTGGATCTTTCCGTTGTGAGCGGACGATTTGTCCGTAAGATAGGAGCATGAAATCCGCCTATTTCGCGTCAGCTCGACCGCGTTTTCTAGGACATCGGGGATCGGCGGGTCACGCCCCCGAGAACACCCTCCTCTCTTTCGAAATCGCGGCGCAGCACGTGAAGTACCTCGAGACCGATACGTGGATCACGCGCGACGGGGTTCCGGTTTTTCTTCACGACGAATCTTTGTTGAGAACCTGCGGCGTGGACAAAAAGATTTCCGATCTCACGTGGGAAGAAGTGCAAGCCTTCGATGCTGCCGAGACCTTCACGCTCGATGGAGGAAAAACTTTTCCTTACCGCGGACAAGGACACGGCATCCCTTCAGTGGAAAGTATTCTAAAAAAATTTCCAGGTGCGTTCTTTAATATCGAGCTCAAAGACTCGCGTCCCGAAGCTTCGACGAAACTTCTTCAAACTCTCAGTCGCTGCGAGGCCACGGAACGCGTGCTGCTCGCCGCCGAGCACGACGTCATCATGCAACGGCTCCGCTCCGAGAAGCCCTCACATGTCCCCACGAGCGCGGCCTATGGCGAGGTCTACGCGTTTCTCATATGGTTCCTCAAAGGCGCGCCCGAGGGCGCTTACAAAACCGAAGCCAGCGCCTTTCAGATTCCGCACCAGTGGCAGACTCACAATCTCTCGAGTCCCGCGATGATCGAAAAACTTCATACCATGAACATCGAGGTCCATTACTGGACGATCAACGAAAAGCCCCTCATAAGGAAACTCCTCGACGCGGGCGCCGACGGAATCGTTACGGACTTACCGGAGCTTGCTGCGGATTTTGCACTTTGAAGAACAAGAGCGATCCGCCGCAAACCAAAAGTATCAACAGCGATGAAATCCCCCAGCGATTGCTACCGGAGACATAGGTCACGATTCCGACCAAGGCCGGGCCGAGTACTGACGCCGCTTTGCCCACGAGATTGTAGAATCCGAAAAATTCCCCCGCGTGTTCTGCGGGAATAAGACGCGTGTAGAGCGAGCGACTCAGCGCCTGCACGCAACCTTGCACGAGTCCGATCAACGTCGCCATCATGTAAAACTCGTGGACCGTTTCCATGCGAATCGCCCAAAAGACAACGATCACGTAGCAGAAAATGCCGATGAGAATCGCTTTTTTTGCGTCCCAGCGTTGCCCCAAATATCCGAAGAGAAATCCGGCGGGAAAGCCCACGAACTGTACGATCAGCAACGCAAAGATAAGATCCGAAGATTTGAAACCGATGGCCACCCCGAAATCGACGGCCATCTTGACGATCGTTTGCACGCCGTCGATGTAGAGCCAATAGGCCATCATGAAGTAGAGGACTTCTTTCATCCGAATGAGCTTCTTGACGGTGTTGCCCAGTTCACGCGTCGTTTTGCGAAGAACGACCAGAAAAGACTGCTCCCTTTTGACGAAAGGTTCTTTCACGAAAAAGAAAAGCGGAAACGAGAAGACGAACCACCAGATGCCCACACTCACGAAGGACGCCTTCACGGCCATTGTCTTGTCGGCAAGGCCCCAGGCCTGCGGATGCTGAAGCATGAGCACGTTCACGAGAAGGAGAATGCCTCCGCCGAGATATCCGAGCGCGTAACCGCCCGACGAAACGAAATCTACGTTTTGGGGAGTGGAAATACTCGGCAAAAGCGCATCGTAAAAGAGAATCGTGACCGAGAACGCGATGATCGCGAGCACGTAACAGCCCGAGGCGAGCATCCAGTCACCCTCGCCGATCACCGCGAAGGCCATCGTGGCGAGTGAACCGAGAAGCACGCCCCAGAAAAGGAATTTTTTCTTCGTACCCGCTTCGTCAGCAAACGCGCCAATAAACGGCGCGAGCACCGCGATCACTAAACTCGCGGCAGCGTTAGTAAAGCCCAGGCGTACCGTACTCACCGAAGCCTCGACACCCACGTTCCAGTAGCTCTTGAAAAAGAGCGGGAAGAATCCCGCCATGATGCTCGTCGCGAACGCACTGTTAGCCCAATCATAGAAAGCCCACGAAAAAGTTTCCTTGCGGAAAAGATCTTTGAACATGGAAACCTCCGATGCACCGAAACTTTAATTACGAGCGCGCTTCACAAAATTGTCGAGACCGAAACGCCCGCCGCCCAGGCAAAAGAGCGCGGCATAAATACAGAGATAAATGTAAGCGAGCTCTTTGCTCATCAGAGGATTGGCGGCATTAACGACAAAAGCGGCCACAGCCATCGTCACGAAAAGAGGAAGTGCGGCCCAGCGGGTCGCGATACCGAGAAAGACGAAAAGAGCGCAGAGCACTTCCGCGAAGACCGCGAGCCAGAAGCTCGCCTGAGAGCCGATACCGATGGGGTTGGCGAAATTTGGCGCCATCTGCGCATAGCCTTGGAGTTTCGGCCAGCCATGCAGATAGAGCATGAAGAAGCCCCCGACGATTCTGACGAAGAGAAGACCGATATCTACAACCATGTCGAAAAGTTTAAAACTGATAGGTTGTATAAACAAGAACGCGCGAGAAGTAATTGTCGAAGTAACCCGACACATAAGCGAGGCTCGTGTCGGCGCCGATGCTCCACGGACTTTCCGAAGTTTTGTACTTAAAGCCGAAACCACCGCTCGCCATGAAATCGAAGCCATGGGCCTTCTGCTCGTATTTGTCGACAAGACGAACGCTTTTGGAGTTCCAACCCGTGCCACCCAGACCGGGTTGCACGTAGAGAGTGAAATTGGCGTGCACGCGCGAAAACTGAGCAAGCACTTCAAAGGGGAAGAGATTCAATGAAGATTTGCGCGTGTCGGTCTTTTCGCGGTGATGGCTACCGCTCATCCGAATCTGCGCTTGCACGCCAGGCACGATCTCCTGTGCCGCAAGGAAGCCGTAGGTAAACCCGTCGCCCACGAGTGTGGAGAGTTCCTTACGCGTAAACGCCCAACCGCTCATGAAACCGAGCTCGGGTTTTTTATCCAGTACCAGCCACAATCTCGACTGCGGGAGCACTGTGGATTCTTGGGCAGGCTCTTCGGATTTCAGGGTCTTCGGTGCATCGACTTTCGACTTCTCAGCGACGGGCGTGGAAGTTTTTTTCTTGAGCGTGGTGCTCGTAGTGGCTGTCGTCGTCGTTGTCGTAATCGCGGTGGACTTCACCGCTTGTACGACGGCGGCGCTGATCGAGATATCGGGAACGGCACCCGAGTCGTTGGTGCTCTGCGAATCGGTCTCAGAGTTCTGTCCGTCGGTAAGTCGTTTCACTTCGTCGACGGCTTTGCTTTCGCCTAAAGCGGGACCTTGGGTTTTCTTTTGCTTCGGAGGCAGCTGGGGACCGGGCTTGGCCGCCCAGACGCTAACCATTGTTGCGGCGGCGGCGAAGAAACTCAGCGTGACTGTTTTTTTGGTCATCATCACTGCACGTCCATCCTGCGCGTCTCGCTACTGGCAGTGATATTCCCTTTGCCATCGTCGGCGTAAACGCGCCAGTAAGTCAGGCCCGCGTGAAGAATCGTTGTGGCGGGTACCGAGGTGCGCACGGTCGGACGCGCGGGCAATCGGAGAGCGTCGAGAAGATTCTGCGAACCGCACGACGCGAGTCCGAGACCTCCAAAAACGAGCAGCGCACCGAGATGCATGATGCGCGTAACGACGCGCGACTTAGGAGCACGCCAACGACGCCACATCATCGCGAGAATCATCGTTCCCACCAAAATCCCAGAGACCCACGAAGCACCGAGAGCGGCGACACCTGAATCGGGAACGATCGCCTCTTCCCCCACGCTCACGCAACTCATGTTTGTCATGGAGGAGCTACTGGAGAAACACAGATCGTATTGGAGCGTGTCTTTGTCTTCGTCAAAGGAATGCGTCCACTCAAAAGTGACGGCGCTCGTCGAAGCGACGCTCGCGTCGTCGAGAGGCAGCTTCAGCGTGGGATCGGTAGGCGCAGCATTGTGCGCTTGAGCCACATTGTCGTTGTTGGTGAAGTGGAGTGTGGCCGGCGCAACAGCGTTGAAATCTCCCGAGCCCAGATCGCTCGACGAGGTCGCAAGATTTATGTCAAAGTCTCCCGCATCGCTACCGCCTGCAACCGTAAGATAGGCGACAGGGTTCGCAGCGCTGAGCTCGAGATTGAGGCTCGTCACGTCGATATCGATGCCATGCGAGATCTTCGCATTCCCCGCCCCCGCTACAACGGAGACAGGAACGGTCACGATCTCCGCGCCCGTATAAGAACTCAAATCGAAACTGATACGTACGACTTGGCTCGTACCTTCGCGGTTCACGGCCACGGGGAAAGAAGCGCCATCAAGGAGCACGGCGGAATCCGCGACGGCTTGAAATTGATAAACGGCACTCGGCATGGCTCGCGGCCCTCCTCTCACAGTGTAACAGGAAGGAACTAAATTCTGGTGATCAACGTGCCGTCAGATATCGAACGATTTCTCCTGGGAACGCGGGGCCCCGATAGATCCAGCCCGTATAAATTTGAACGAGTTGCGCACCTGATTTGAGACGCTGCGCGGCCTCTTCGGGAGTCAAAATTCCGCCAACGGAAATGATCGGCAGTGCCGTGGCGTAGCGCGCGTATTCGAGACTCTTGGCGGCAAGAGTTTTCAGCGGGCCTCCGCTCCATCCGCCCGTAAGACCGCGATACTCTCCACCCAAAGTATTTGTGAGTACG
This sequence comes from Bdellovibrionota bacterium, assembly GCA_039920645.1. Classification (GTDB taxonomy): domain Bacteria; phylum Bdellovibrionota; class UBA2428; order UBA2428; family UBA2428; genus CAMCVE01. The sequence continues at coordinate 5,726 of JBDSDI010000014.1, forward strand.
AAGCCAGAAATGCCCCACGCCTCGGCCGCTTGCAAAATATCTTTTAGCGCTTCGCCGTGGACTTCAGGTGCGAGTTTTAAAAACACTGCGCAGTCCGGACGATCCGAAGCGTGTACTGCCGCAAGCACACCTTGAATAATGGGTTCCAAATTTTTCAGAGATTGCAGATCGCGCAAACCTGGAGTGTTGGGTGAGCTGACATTGATGACGAGATAATCGGCGAGCGCTGCGAAACGATGCGCGAGCAAGGCGTAGTCCTGGGCGGCAAGTTCGTTGGGCGTGTCTTTGTTCTTGCCGATGTTGACGCCGACGCGCAGGAGCGAGGTCTTCTTACGAAAAACACGCAATCGTTTTTCGACCACATCGGCCCCTTCGTTATTGAAGCCCATCCGATTAAAAAGCGCGCTGCGTTTGGAATCGCGAAAGAGTCGCGGCTTTTCGTTACCAGACTGTGCGCGCGGAGTGACCGTACCAACTTCAATGAATGCAAAGCCCAGCGCTTCCGCAAACGGAAGGAGCTCGCCGTTCTTATCAAAACCTGCTGCAAGGCCGAGAGGATGCGCAAAGTCGACGCCCGCAATGCGAGTGGCGAGACGTTTTGATCGAGGCGAGGCCAAATCGAAAGAGCCCAAAACCCGCGCCAGAAGACGAGGACTCAGGCTCCCCAAAAGTTTTACGAAAAAGACTCCGTAGCGATGCGCCGTTTCCGCATCGAGACGGAAAAGAAGTCTCTTAACGAGATTCCAGAGGCGCGATCGCATGACGAGGCCTCCTTAGAATTTCGCTTCCCAGTTCCAGTAAAGACCGATGCCGCTGCTGTTCGCGGTCGCATCGTTACCGGTGAACACGACACCCTGAAGAGACGTGCGCAGGTTCTTGGAGATGTTGCGGTAGCCGCCAAAGGAGAAACGAAGATCGTACTTCTGGGCGACTTTGTAGTTCTTGCTACCCGTGAAGACCGAAGCCAAAACACCGCGATCCGTGTCGGCATCGATAGCGGAGTTGAGCGAGTACTGACCGCTCAAGCCAAAACCGACGCGATCCGAAGTCGGAGCAGCGCCACCGGGATCGACGTTTTGGTAGTTCAACTCGAGGAGTCCTGCGTAGGAGGAGTTCTTGATGCCGATCGAGCCTAAGACGGTGGTCAGCGCAGGAGTATTGAGAGGCTTGGATTGGGTCTGTTGATCGATCATGAGCTGAAGGCGTGTTTGTTCGGACGCTTTCCAGGCGAAGGTCGCGTTCCAGCCGAGGTCAGCATCGACGCCGTCGGCACCGTTGCGGATCATAAGTGCCAGACGCAAATTGGGGTTGGCCGCGAAATCAAAGCGGACACCTTCGTCGCGGTAGTCGACGAAATTCGCATACTCGGCCTGACTTTCGAGGAAGGCCCATTTTTGGGAGAAGCTTTGCTCGGTGTATTCGTAGTAGGGAAGCTGGACGCGTCCGAGCTGAACACGCGTTCCTTCGGTGGAGAGATATTGGATGTAACCCTGGTAAAGTGTGGCGGAAGCGCCGGTCGCGGCACGAAAAGAGAAATCCGCGCTCCACTGCGGAGCAAGATCGGCTCGGATATCGAGAAGTGCGCGTGAGACTTCGAAAGCGAATTCTTGGGCTTCGAAACGGTCTAGATAGTGGGCATCGAGCCAGATCTGTCCTGAAAATTTCGGCGTGATTTCAGCGCGAAGCGCGAGAGAAGAACCTAAAAGAGTCGTGACTAAAAAGAAGCGTTGTAGAGTCATAGCGGAGCTTATAGTTTGGTTTTTCAGGATTGGAAACAGAACCTACTAAAATGACGGATCTCAGCCTCAAACTCGTACCGCTTCTGATCCTCGTTGTCCTGGGGTGGATTACGGGTAAATACCTCGGCCTCACACGCGATGCGGTGGCCCCTACCCTCATCTATTTGCTCGCGCCACTCACCATTTTCAAAGGCGTGCTCGACGCACAGCTTGACGCTGAGCTTCTGCTCATGCCTTTCCTTTACTTCGTGCTTTGCGCGTCGATCTGCGGGATCGGCTGGTCTCTGTCGCGTTATTTCTTCAAGTCGCCGGCACGAAACATCCTCGCATACACAGCCGGCAATGCGAATGCGGGCTACTTCGGATTTCCCGCCGCGGTGGCGTTGCTGGGACCAAGCGCTTTTTCTCGCGCCGTCATGATCTCGTTCGGATTCACCCTCTTCGAAGCAACGCTCGGATTTTTTATCACGGCGCGTGGGCATCACACCGCTCCCGAAGCTTTCAAAAAACTTTTGCGCCTGCCGCATATTTACGTCTTCGCGCTCGGCATCGCGCTGAATTTCGCGGGATTCAAGGCCGACGGACCGGCCTTCGAATTCTTCGGATGGATCAAAGGATGCTATTCGACGCTGGGGATGATGCTCATCGGAATCGCGTTGGCGCAGGTCGAGCGGTTCCGGATCGACTGGCTCTTCACGGGTTTCGCATTTGCCATGAAATTCCTCGCGTGGCCGCTCGTGACATTACTCGTGTTTTATATCGACAATGTTTCGGGAATGAGATTCCTGTCGGCACCCCTTAGGCAATCCATGTGGCTCGTATCGATTCTTCCCATGGCTGCCAATACCGTGGCCTTCGCGAGCCTGCTCAAAGTCGAACCCGAAAAATGCGCCGTCGCCGTGCTGCTCAGTACACTCATGGGGCTTCTGCTCCTTCCCTTCATGATAAGCCACGCGACAATGTTTTGACGCGGGCTTATATATAGACGGCGCTCATGGTGAAATGGAGAGGTGAGAAAACACTCCTTCGTATGGACTCTCGGTCTTACAGCCAGCATGAGTTTCGCGCAGCAAACGGAAACCACGCAAGAAATCGAAGATTTCTTCGACAACCGAGCCGAAACATTGCAGCAACACTTGAGCGTTCCTCTCACGGACCAAGCGTTTCACAAACGCTTTATCGAAGCCTACAAACCGCTCGACAAGGGGCGCATCCCGGCACAATGGCGAGACGCACTCGTACAACGCATGCTCGCACTCGCCGGCGTGAGTGCGGCAAATCTCAGCGCCGCTCAGCTCGCGCAAGTCACCAACTCGGTCAACGTGCTGGGCTCGGCGGGCGCCAACTCCACCCAATCGGCGGCGGCCCTTGCCGCGCTCGGTAACGCCCTCGGAATTTCCAGCGACGCCGCCGGCAACGCCCTCGCGTCAGCCGCAGGAGATACAGGACTTTTCAACGGCAACACCAGCATTAGCCAGTCGTTCGTCAACAATTCGAATTCCGCACGCGACAAATTCGCGGCCCAAGCCTCTAATCCCAACAGTCTTACGATGGCGAAGATCACTCCTCCGACTCAAGTGAAATATGAAAATGAGGGCGCCGTGACGAGCGTCAGTAGTATCACGCTGCCCAACCCGTCGGGCCTCACAATGGGAGGCTACGCTTCGCAGCTGGGTCAATCGCCAGGAAGCGCCGCCAAGACGGGATCTACAGGGGTCCAGGACTCTTCGATCAACAGAACGCCGAAGCCGAGCGCCCACGCCGATCTCCTGCAGCAAGCTCTCATCCAGGGGAGCAAGGCTCTCGCCACTACCAACAAAACACAGACTCCGACTCCAGCACCGCGCACGAACAACTATCCGGACTACGCGAATAACCTGCCTTCGCACGTTGAAGCGCCTGTCATGCAAGAAAAGGTCAATGCAGCAACGACAGCGACTCCAGCAACAACTTCACCTTCAACAACGAAGTCAGATCCGTTTAAGTACGATCCCTCCGTCTTGTTGGGCGGATGGTATGCCGACGAGGCGCGCACACGCGTCGAGAAGGCTTTCAATGCGCCCTCTTCGCCAAATTCAGCTGAGCAACAGCCTGGCATGAGTGGCCCCACCAGCAGCAGCCCGCCACCAGCAGTACCCAAAGCCGGCACCGCGCTCGCCGAATCGAACATGCAAAAAGCGTTGCAGCAACACGAAGTTTCCTGCGAAGAAACCCTCGCTGCGACTCTTAAAAAGGATTACGGCGTGAACGTCCCCAAGGAACAAGTCGCCGGAGCGGCGGTGACGCTTACGCCTGAACTTTCTAAAGCGATCGACGAGCACATTAAATCACTTCGAATATCACAAGGCCAGGAAGCCGCGAAAGCTTTCTACAATGGCTATCGTCCTAGTGACACTCTCCGATCCAAGAAGAACGAAGAGCTCACAACAGAAGACCTTGTCTCACTCTTTGAAGATAAAGTGATCGAAGGAACGGCGTTTTACAACGGACTCCTCAACACAAACCAAACAGCCTGCGCCATGAACAAAGATACGTTCGCCCTTCCACGCTCCCCTCACCAAACGGCATGCGAAGAATTTTCTTCGGGCTCAATTACGAGCATGAACCTCGTGGACACGATGAAGCTCAAGAGTGTGATCGCTCTTTATGGACAATTGAACTTCAAGAGAACGGTACCCGCCGATGTCCCACTAGCTGATGGTGATTCCGTTTCCGTGTGGCAACGACTCCAACAAAAGGGAAAGGTCGATCAACTCTTCTTAGGCGAAAACGCACCCTTCCCTAAGATTGTGCAGTACGAAAACGACACCGATCCCGTCCGCATCGGTATCCACATGCAAAATGCAGAACTCGGAAAAGTATTTGCAGCAGCCAACTTTGATTTGAAGAACAAAGACGGTCGCAAAAAAATCCGTTGGATGCTTCAACTTCGCTCCTATATGACCAAATGCCCCTACTCAGAGAAATCATGGGGCTCTAAAATCATCGAGCTTGAGTATCATGCCATGCGCGCAAAATCAGATTTATGCGGAAGCGAAACTTTAGATAAGGAACAAACGCTTCCAGGACTAGAGCCTGGTTACTACGCCACGGATCCCTATGACTGCAAGAAGCCCCACACAGCCAACCGAACCGACAAGAAGATGGAATCTTATAAAGATCCAACTCTGGTCCTAAATATGCTTGGTATTCCTGGACCTCAAGCTAAAGACTTTGATCGAGCTGCTGCGTGCGTAAGACTGAAAGAATACCAAAAAACATTTGAAGTATTGGCTCAACAAATCTCAAAAGAAGCCTGCCAACCGGTTCGTCAAGGAACGAGAGTAGAGCACAAAGAAGGATCTAAATAATGAAAGTTCAAACTAAAAATCTACTGCTACTTAGTTTCCTCGCATCGCAAGCCACATATTCATTACCTACCGTTGATTGGAAAGTACTTTCGCTTTCAAACACAAGAAAGGATGACCTCTACATTGCTTGCGAATATCCAAACGCCCTCAGAGAACGTCCCGCCAAACGCGACGGAGACCCTGCTACTCCGACGATGAATTTTCAACTAACCCCAAACGACCTATCTGATAAAGAAAAAGGTATTTGCGAAAATTCACTGACCAATTTAATGGGGCTCGACGAAGTTCGTTTACGGGATGAGATCGCAAAGAAACTCAGCAAACTTCCCTGCGATAAAGTTAAGGTCGTAACGGAAGCCCAGCAAGATCCAGGACTGAAAGCTATTTATCCCAACGCGAGAAATCTATGGAAAACCCAACACCTAGAAATCAAGACATGCCTAAAAGAAACTCCGGATTTTTGTAAAATTCCTGTTGGTTCCGATCAGGGCAGTCCTTCAACAATTCTTAGTTATGATTCGATAGCCCGAACCGTAGATATGTGTATCAGCGATGTTGAAGCAGCGATTACTGCGGGCGCCGAATTAAACGCATGGAAACAACAAAATGATCCTAACAAGAAAAAACCTTCATCTGCCGAAGAACACCAAAATCTCTGATTTTTGAAATTAGTAATCCCGTCCCTTCGTCAGCATTCTTGAGAAATCCATCCAGACAAAACCCACTTCGTCGACGTGGTCTTCACGCAACATAAGACTCTGCACCCAGTTCTTAAATTTATTCATTTCTAGAAATATCTTCAAAGCATCACTTTTTTTACACGTCGAGAAACAAAAGCCAATCTCTTGTTCTCCACGCCTACCTTCGCGCACGACAAATGCGGATAGGTGTCTAAGAATAAAGTCGGTACTAGGCCCAATGAGATGGGTCGGTGAATTATTTTGATGAGGAAGTTTATACAAATTTCTGGAGCACAAATATTTTCTGCCTTCGATGACCGCAATATCTAACTCCACTAAAGAATCTAAAATTTCCTTCTCAACAGGAGATTTTATCTCCGATATAGACACCTCACCGTGAGCCACCAGTCTATTATAAATACGAACGATATCATCTGACCTTGAGAGGTAAACCAGTTGTTTTTCAGAGAAAAGTTGAGGTTCCTTGTGAACCCAGAAAGAACGCTCGGGATCCTCGGCATCAAAAATTATTTTTTCTTTGAGATACTCACATATATCGGCGCCGCGAATCCCATTTGAAGAAGAATTCTCAAAGAAGCTAACCACGGCCTCTTTTTTTAGATGGTTAGGGAGTAGTGAAAATAGATTCGAAAAAAATCTGAGAGACGGGGGAATCTGACCCGCGCCGACTGCTCTAAAGGTACGTAAACCTATACCAAGAACTCTCTCACCACCTAGATCTTCAAATAGATCCTTCAGATTCGTGCAGTTTTTATGTTGTCCTAAGTTAGACAAAAATATATGAAATTTCATAAGTTAAGGGATTGTTGCAATATTTTTGCATTAGCGCAATGACTCCTTATTTGAGATTGAATACATAATATTCATTTATGTATTAACAAGCCATGCAGCGCATAATACATGGCCGATACATGAACCAAACCCGAGCAGAAAATTTACCTTAAAAAGTACGGGCACAATAACAAGAGACTCAAGTCTCAGGATTCAACACGGGGATAATATGTCAAAAAAGCAAAATGGCTCCAATACGCAACAAACCAAAACCAACTACCTCGAAGAGACCCGACGCTTCACCCATGACCTCAAAGCGCCCCTCATGATTCTCAACAGCAGCTTCATGAAAGAAGCGCAGTACCTTCCTTCTGAAGATCTCGTACGCAGAAGCATCGAACGTGTTTACGAGATGTCGCGTGAATATCTTCAGTCACTGCAGAGCATGCAGAACGACGAGGAAACCCCTCCCCTTCTCGAAAGCCTTAGCCTCATTCAGCTAAAGAACATTCTCCGGCACAAGCTCGCAACCGTGCCGACACTGGCCGCCCAAAAGGGACTTCATTGCATCCCAAAACTTTACAATTTTGTGGGATTGCAAAAACTCATTGGAGAAAATCAAAAGACCGATTTCGTTCAGCTCAATAGCGTCGCGCTTCATCGGGCTCTCGACAACATTATCCTGAACGCTCTCGAAGCCATGTCGCCACTCAAAGAACAGCAGTCCATCGTCTGCACACTTCTCCTGGAAGGGTCACATGTCGTGATTCAGATTCAAGACTCTGGCGAAGGTTGTGATGCGGAAACGCTACGAAATATTTTCACAGATAACTTCCAATCAAAAAAAGTGGCCGGCCGGGGTCTTGGTCTTCGCAGTGCGCGCGAGACCTTAAAAAAATGGGGCGCACACCTTGAGTTTGTGAGTACGCCCAAGAAAGGGAGCGTGGTCACACTCACTCTTCCCCTCCACGTTGGCCCGCAGGCCCACGAAATCAATTAACGAATTTCTGAAATGCTTGCAGATCTTCGTCGTCCGGATAGTACGCGACCGCCTGGCGCAGCATCGTCTTCGCACGTTGCATCTCGCGTTTGTCGATGTACAGCTCGATCAGTTTTTTCTGAGCGCCCAGATCGCTGGGGTTGATGCTTACGACCTTCTCCAAGATCTTGCGCGCTTCGGTTTTGCGCCCACGCGAAAGCTCAAATGCAGCTAACTTCTTATGGGGCACCACGTTCGTGGGATCAACGTTAGTCAATTTCTCCCAATCGCCTGCGGCATCAACGATGCGGGCGAGTGATTCGTAGTAAGACGCACGCACGTGATAAGCGGCGGCGATTTCTTTGGGCTTCGCATCCTTATCTTTGATGATCGGCAGAATAAAGAACTCCATCTTCTGGTCGAAGTCCTTCTTATCGCCCAATGCGAGAGCTTTATGCCCTCTCATTTTGGCACTGTTGCTCTCAAGCGTTAACACCGTATC
>JBDSDI010000015.1:0-13931 GCA_039920645.1 Bdellovibrionota bacterium
ACACCACGGGATCTGATTTCGATCTTGCAAGCACTCAAGTCCCAAGGGGCGCTGCAAGCAGAGCTGGAAGTGCTCTAAATGAAGAGTTCGGGGACATTGAAAATTTGGCTTCGTCACACAGGATGTGTGTTTGAGCAAATGGGTCGAGAGGTTCTTGGATACGTTCAACAAGTTTTGAATTCCTCCCAGGGACAACCGAAACGACCGGACTGTGAACGCAGGAAGCGTCACGCAACCGGGAACTTCTCGATCCAACCTTTTAACCGTAGCGCGCTTCTGGTGGGTCTCCTCAGTACGGGGGTTCTCGCGGCGAACAACGAAGCGGGTTATAGGCAGGTAGGAGATGCCTACGAGGCTTTGATGCTTCGAAATCTCTACACGCAGATGCAGCAAGCGAACAGCATGGGCGACGATGATCCGGACAATCAGTTCGCCCCCTCTAACGCGGAGAAAATTTTCCGCGGAATGAGGGACGAGGTCATGATCCAGTCTCTGGCCAAACGCAGACCCCTTGGGGTTTCCGACATGATCGTGAGACGACTCCAAGGAAAAGGTGGAGTTCGAGAGGGCGCTCGGGTAGAATTAAATTCAGGGATACAAGTGCAGCACTAAGCCAGGAGGGCTTTATGGATATCACGAAATTGGGTTCCGACCGCATTCAACAAGAACGCGCACAAGATGCGGCCCAAACACAAAAATCTCAAGGTGCGAAGTCGTCCGAGAAAACCGACGCGAACTCCGTTGCCCAAAACTCCAAGTCCGTGAAATCTTCGACCGCTTCCAACGTGAAGTGGTCCGCCGATGCGCAACTCGCCAGCGAAGCTCTTGCGATCGCGAAGAACGCTCCCGAAACGCGTTCCGACAAAGTTGCCGCGCTTAAAGCCGCCATCGCGAACGGATCGTACAAAGTCGACTCCAAAAAAGTTGCCGACCGCATGGTCGAGCGCTCGCTCGAAGACGATCTTCTCTCGAGAAACGGTTAAGGCTTAGATGATTCACGAGTGGATACAAAATCTCTGCTCGGTTCTCGATAGGATGGAAGGTCTCTACACGAGAATCCTTCCTCTCCTGGACCGTGAGCGCGCGGCGTTGGTCGAGTTCGACTATGAGCGCCTCTACGCGGATCTCACCGAAAAGGACGAGATCCTCGCGACGATTCGTCGTCTCGATCGCGAACGTCTTCGTTTCCAAGATTATTTTTCCACCGTGACCGGTAAGCCCGCTCAGGAGATCTCGCTCCGTTGGATCGGCGAATACCTGATCTCCGAAGGCGGCAGCGAAGCGGAACTCGGCGTTGCGCTGCTTGCGCGTCGCGAACGCGTCGAAAATCTCGTCGCTCAGATTACCGAACGCGTTCAACGCAACGGTCGCTTTATCGAACGCAGCGTGAAGAACATCCGCAATATCGCTCAAGGCGTTTCCGATGCGCTCGGGCTCAATGCGAACCAACAGGACGACAACAACTCATCTCAACATCAAACTTACAACGGCAAAGGCAAAGCCAAGAAGGGGCCCCAGAAATCGGGCGCCCTCGTTTCTAAGCAACTCTAAAGGGCGGACGATAACGTGGGAATCAGTCGAGTCATGTCGCAAAGCAAGGGAGCCCTGGCCGCTAACCAGTTGGGCCTCGCTACGACCTCGCACAACATTTCCAACGCCAATACCAAGGGATATTCCCGCCAGCGCGTTGAACTTCAAGCGAACTCGCCTGTGAACTTCGGACGCGCTCGCGTTGGGACTGGCGTGGGCGTGGGTGCGATCACGCGCACGACTTCCGACTTCGTCAACAAACGCCTCGAGGAGGAAAGCTCCAACCTCGGCCAGTACGAATCTCTCAACGACGTGTACACGCAGCTCGAAGCCGATTTTGGCAACGAGGGCGAAACGGGCGTTTCCTCGCGCATCGCGAAATTTTTCAATGACGTGCGCTCGCTCTCGACCGAACCTCAGTCGGTCCCACTGCGTTCCGCGGTTCGCGAAAGTGCCAACGCCGTCGTCAGCCGTTTCCACGGAATGCGAGAGAACTTCGACGCGATGGTGTCGGATCTCGATCACCGGGCCGAAGGTTCTGTGGCCGAAATCAACTCGCTGACGAGCAAGATTGCCGGTCTTAACCAGCGTATCGTTGACGTCGAAATCACTCCCGGGTCTTTTGCCAACGACGAGCGCGATTCGCGCGACCTGGCCGTAAAGGATCTCGCCAAACTGATGCCCGTCCAAATTACCGAACTCGAGAACGGCGCCATTAGCGTCTCCTCGGGCCGCGCCGGCGTCCTCGTCGATCCCTCTGGCAACTACGAACTCGCCGCTCTCCGCTCGCCCGATCCGAATCATAATTCGTCGATGCGCATTTTTACCAAGGAGCACGACGGCACGATCGGTCATGACGTCACGGCGAGCCTCGGCAGCGGAAGTCTCGGGGGAATCATTCAGGCCCGTGATACCGTTCTCCCGAAAGTCATCAACAAGGTCGACACTCTTGCTTACGGCTTCTCCAACGCTCTCAATAGCGTTCACACCCAAGGTTACGGCACGAATAACCAGACCAACAACGAACTCTTTACGCTCGGCGAATCCGACTCCGTGCGAGGCGCATCCCGCCGTATTGGTCTTTCCGATTCGATGACCAACGACCTGTCGTCGATGGCCTCGGCTCAAGCGCCCAATTCGCGCGGCGACAACCGTCAGCTGCTCGCGATCGCGGATCTCGAAGACAAACCGATCTTCGAGAACGGCCAAGCTAACTTCACAAACTACATGTCTTCGATGGTCGGTAACATGGGCGTCGAAGCGCGCTCGGTTCGCGAAAACCTCGATACGCAAACCAGCGTGATGGGACAACTCGATTCGATGCGCGAAGAAACCGCCGGCGTTTCGCTCGACGAAGAAGCCATCAACATGCTTAAATTCCAAAAAGCTTTCGACGCCAACGCAAAAATGATTCAGGTCGCCGACTCCATGATGGAGACCGTGCTGAACCTGAAGAGGTTCTAAAGATGGCACGCGTTACGGACGGACTCCTCTACAACAAGGCCGACCGTGCGATGAATCGCACGCGCACCAAGATGATGGAAAACCAGGAGCAGGCGGTCACGGGCCGTCGAATCAACAAACCTTCCGACAATCCCCAGGGAATGGTTCGCGCGATCGGCCTCAAGACCAAGATCGACCGCAACGAGCAGTCGATGAAGAATATGGAAATCGCCAACAGCTATCTCGGCGTGACCGACAGTTCGCTCGCCGAACTCTCCAACGTTCTCTCCCGCGCCAAAGAATTGGCGGTTCAGATGAGCAACTCGTCCAATCAGAGCCCCGACGCGATGAGGGCCGTCCAGTCCGAAGCCGACGAGCTCTTCTACCAAGCCTTGCAGATCGGTAACACGCGGGTGGGCGAGCATTATATTTTCGCGGGCTATCAGACCGAACGCCCGCCTTTCGACGAGAACGGCAACTATTACGGCGATCTCGGACAGATTCAAATCGAGGTCCAGCCCGGACAAAAGGTTCCCCTCAACGTTACGGGCCTGAAGCCTTTCATGGGCCTCGACGAGATTCCTAAAAGAATCGCCGTGGAAGGCGAAGAAGAAGGCGACGAATCCCAGGCAGCGGTCCCTGCGAAGCTTCAGCCTGTCTTGTCGCGTGATCCCGCCTCCCTCATCGCGGAAAGCCGTCAGATCGATCCCAAAGAGAATCCCGAAGCCTTCGCTCAGATTCAGCAGAGCGTCGGCGTGAATATTTTTCAGAGCCTTAAAACCTTCTCGCAGGGTCTGAAAGAAGGTCGTCCGGAGCTTATTCACCAGACCCTCGACAATATCGACAAAGCGTTCAGTCAGGTCCTTGAAACACGCGCCACGGTGGGTGCCTTGCAGAACGCGGTTGTGACCAATACGGATTTGGTCGACGCGCAACAGGTCACCAATCAGCTGCTCAAATCCAACGTTGTGGATGCGGACACGACTCAGGTCTACTCCGATCTCGCCCGCAACGAGGCTCTTTTGAACTCGACCCTCCAGGCCAACAAGAAGCTGCTAACGCCGTCCCTGCTCGACTTTCTCAAATAGGTCACGAGCGGAGTTGCGTTCGGCCCAAAGGCGTGTGAAAATTTTGGCATAGGGAAGCTGGGGGAGCGCCTTTTGACTAACAATTCTGTCGCGTCGACCGAGAAGACGAATTTAGTGGAAAGCCAATGGGAAGAGCGCGATCACGCGTCTTCGCCCGATTCGCTTTCCGATCAAACCGCCACAACGACGGGTCCACAGATCCGGGAGATATCATTGACCAAAGAACCAAAGATCTGGGCAGTCGCAGGTGGCAAGGGCGGCGTAGGTAAGAGTCTTATCTGCGCGAATATCGCGATCATGTTGGCCCGAATGGGCAAGCGTGTTCTGGCCATCGACCTCGACCTCGGAGGCTCGAATCTCCACACCTGCCTCGGCGTCGAAGCCGGCAAGCTCAGTATCGGCGACTGGCTCAATGGCCGCGCTCGCGAACTTTCCGAGTTGCTCATGCATACACGGGAGCCGAATCTCAAGATCATCACCGGATCCGCGGATCCTCTCAACGTCCTCAAGAAAATGGATCGCCGCGAACACGTGTTGTTGCAGGAACTCAAAAAGCTTCCTTTCGACGACATCGTGATCGATCTCGGCGCGGGTACGCAAGACTCGACGATCGAGTTCTTCCTCGGAGCCGACGAGGGGATCCTTTCGATCCTTCCCGAACCGACGAGCGTCGAAAACGCTTACCGTTTCATCCGCACGATCTTCCTGTGTCGTCTGCGTCGCGCGGACGTTCCGGATGGCGTGAAAGAAATCATCGATACCGCTTTCGATCAGAAAAATTTCCTCGGTATCCGTACTCCCGCGGATCTGATGGCCGTCGTCGAGCGCCTCGATCCCGTCGCGCTTCAAGTCCTCCAGGATAGCGTCGCGAAATATCATCCCAACATCATCGTCAATCAGGTGCGTTCTCAGATCGATATCGATATCGGAAAATCGATCTGCAGCGTCTGTCGCAGATACTTCGGCCTTACCGTGAACTATGTCGGATATCTCGAGTACGATAATTCCGTCTGGAAAGCCGTCCGTTCGAAAAACTCGGTCATCCACGAATACCCGACCTCGATTCTTACGAGCCGTTTCGAGCGCATCACGCGCACGCTGCTCGGTGAAGTGAAAGGACTCTTTCCATGACTCCTTCGGACCCTGTCAATACTCCCAGCCGTCTCGGCATGCCCAACCATTACTTGACCCTGGACATTCTCCCCGGCGCGTCGCAAAACGAAATCCATCACGCTTACAAGCGTGCGAAGATGACCTACTCGGCGGGATCGCTAGCCGCTTACTCGTTGCTCGAAGACGAGAACAACGAGAACATCATCCGCGAGATCGAAATTGCCTACGAGACGCTCAGTAATCCCGCGCATCGCCGTGAGTACGACCTGAAAATGGGCTTCAATACGTGGACCGAAGAACAGAACGCAAAGGAAGAAGCTCGAAGTTATTCGCGTCCGAGCGTCACTTCCGTCGAAAGCAGCGACGACGGAGATCCTTTCGGGGAGATCAAGTACGCAACGCAGGTGAGCCCTCGGCCTTCGCAGTCCGTGAGTTCGAATACGTCCGCTGCCAAAGCTGAAGAAGCGCGCCGTTTGCACGTCCGCGTCGTGAAGCCCGAGAACAACGACGATTTTCGTTTCGTCGCCAATCCCGATTTCGAATCCAAGATCGATACATGCTCAAACATCGACGGCGCCTTCCTGCGTGCCGTGCGCATCTACAAGCAAGTGTCCCTGGAGCAGCTGTCGTCCAAGTCCAAGATCTCTCCTTCTAAAATCAACGCAATCGAGGAGGAAGATCTGGCCGCGGTCTACACCCAATCCGTCTATCTGCGTGGACACGTCTCGATCATCTGTCGCTCACTCGGAATCCCCAACGCCGAAGATCTCTCGCGCAAGTTCGCGGACCGCATGAGAGACGAAGGAAAGATCGCTCGCTCGACGTTGTAATAGGAGCGACGTGAAGCCCGCGTTTATTGTCTCGACCCTTGGGAAGGGCGCCGAGGCCGTTGCCGGGGTCAACGTGGAATTCGTCGGCACTTCGCCGAGCTTCGGGAGCTCCATCGCGAATCTTTTGAACGCGCCTGCTTAACGTGTTAGTGGCTGGGTATGGATATCGAGTCGCTCTTTCCTTTCTACGTCTCCGAGGCTGAACACGCCGAACGCCTCGACCGCATTCTTGCCACCCGTTTCCCGGATGTTTCGCGCAGTCGCTGGGCGAAGCTCCTCGATGAGGGCGTCTTTAGCATCGAATCCAAAACCGCCAAAGGCAGCCAACGCGTGGATACCGGGATGCAAGTCTGTCTGGATCCCGCCAAAATCTCGACGCTTTCCACTTTTCTCGAAGTCGCTCCGGCGCTCGAAGAGCGCGACCCCAAAAAACTCCGTTATTCGGGCGAAGTTCCCGTCATTCTCTTCGAAGACGAAGACCTGCTGGTGATCGACAAGCCCGCGGGCGTGGCCGTTCACGCGGGGGCGGGCGTACCGATCGAAGAGACGCTGGTCGCCTGGCTGATCCAAGAGAAAAAAGTCATTTCCGAAACCGAAGGCGATCTTTTGAAGTGGGGCAACGAGGTCCTCGAAGAAGAACGCCCCGGCATCGTGCACCGGCTCGACAAGGGCACGTCCGGATGTCTGGTCATTGCCAAGCATCTTGAAGCGCACCGTAAGCTCTCCGAGCAATTCGCCGCCAAGACGGCAGGACGTCTTTACTGGGCGTGGGTCCAAGGCGACGTGGAAAAGCTCAAGATCACGCGCCCGCTGCGTCTCGTGAAGCTTCTCGAGGAGCATTCACTGCGCTTCGCCTTCCGTATCGATCATCTCGGCAAACATTCTCTCTCGACACCCGTGGGGCGCGATCCCAAGAACCGTCTGCGTTTCGCCGTTATCTCCGATGAAACCGGCAAGCAGGCCACGACCCATTTCTGGATTCTGGGGAAGGGTAAGGATTGGACCTGGCTCGACGTGAAGCTGGAGACCGGCCGGACGCACCAGATTCGTGTGCACCTGTCTTTCCTCGGCACGCCGATCATCGGTGACACGCTTTACGGCGGCCGCCGCCATGAGCGAATCTTACTGCATGCGCACACGCTTTATTTCATCCATCCGCGCACCGAGCAGAAGCTCGAAATCAAATCGCGCAGGGCGCCTTTGCTGTCCGCAGCGGATGACGCGACGCCGTAAGCTCTTTATTAAGATTCCTTAACAAGATACCGATAACGGAGACATGTTGTCTTTTATATCGACACCTCGTTATCGGGTTTGGTCCAGTATGGGAATCGTCGTCGCATTAAGCGCGTGCAATCTCAATGGACGCAGTTTTAATGCCTCTTCGACGACCAACGAAGCCGCAAAGGTACCGCCTCGCTACCTCTACGTTGCGAGCGGCGCTTGCTATGCGGGTGGTGTGGCTACGGCGACGGGCCTCGCGCTCATTTCGAAATACGATCTTGAAACGGGACAATTTATGGGCTCGGTTGCCGATTTCAACCGCACCGCCACGGCCGATTTTCCGGCCGATATGAGAGAGTACGACGCCGACACTCTCATGGTTCTGATCGAGAACGCAGTCACGCCGACCTACCGTCGTATCGACCTCGTTCCCAAAGATGGTGCGCATCTTCCTTCGACGCTCACGTACGGAGGCGGCTTCTTTACGGGCATCCTCCGCAGCGTTACGACTTTGGCCGATGGAACCTCTCTCATCAGTCGCAGCGGCTCCGTCGCAAAACTCGATACCAACTTCGTCACGGGATCGCCCTTCATCAACGCCCCTACCGGTCTTTGCGCGACGTCGACGACACTCATTTCCGATATGGTCGAACTGCCCGCAACCGGAAAAATTCTTTTTACTCACGCTGGGGCAACGCCGAACAACCGCTTGGGTCTGCTCTCGGCTGACGGGACCACGTGTCTCACGGGGATCGCCGGACCGGTTACGACCTCTCTTGCGACCGACATGCTGATGCATTCGAGCGGCAACGTACTGGTTGCTTACGGTTCAACCGTGGCTGGCAGTAACATGATTTACACTTACACCGTCGATGAAACCTTAAATACAATCTCTGGTATTCAGAGCTATAGCAACGCGACTTACATCAACGGTCCGACGCGCATGGCGGAAGATAAAGTGACGGGTGACGTTTACATTGCCAACGGTGCTACGGCGCTTTCCAACATTGAGAAGTTCCACTTCAATACGGCTACCAAAGCGCTGACACGTGCCCAGAACTTCCCTTATATCCAACTGAGTGGTACGACTCGATGCGTGTCGGGCATGGTGATCTCTGAGTGAAACTCACGCGCTTCTCGTACTTCGTCCTCGCATTCGGCTCGGCTTTGGCCTTGCCTTGCGCTGCGCGGGATTCGGGAATCGTGTCAGGTCCAACGCTCGTTGACGAAGACGCGACCTTGCTTCGCCTGAATGTGGGCGTCGGCGTGACGTATGAGTTTCAAAATCTCGACGGTGTCTTTCTTACGGGCGCTGGACCTACGGCGGAAATGAGTCTCGAGTTCATCGTGGCCAAACGTCGTTCGTGGGGCTTCGGGGCGCGCTATCGTCGCATCAGTCTCCTCGGTCCCGAAGTGAGTTCGACCGGAGCGACTATCGAAAAACTTTCGAATATCGATTACACGGCCTATGCACGTTTCGGCTGGCTGGATATCTTTGCCGGCGCCGAGCAGTTCTACGGCAAGATGTACGTCGTCAATAGCGGATCTGCCGGCTCTACCTACACCGATTCCCAATTGATGCCCGTCGGTGGACTGGGAATGCTTCTCTATTCGACCAAAAGACTCAAATGCCGCGCGCAAGCGATCTACTCCGCTGGAACGGCTTATGGATATGCTGTCGCCTCGTTTAGGGCCAATGCCTCGATGACAATCGCCTTCCCCTGAGCATCGCTCAGAAGAACTTGCACCAGCTGTAGTTGTGTCCCGCGAGTTTCGTGCCTTCGTGCGAGCTGCGGCGATAGGAATGGTAGCTTGCATCGGCGTAGGTGTTGACCTCGACGTTGTAGATGAGGTTGACGTCGAGCGCTTTGAAGTCGTCTTCGATGAGCGTCCAGGGATGAAAGATGCGGGTCTCGGCATTTTTTGTGACGGCGAAGATGCGCGGGTCGCGCTGGACGGAGAGCGGAAAATTCTTCCACATGTCTTCGCGAACTTCGAAACCGGTGCCGCTCATGCATGGACCGACCCAGACCCACGTCGTCTTGGGCTGGAAGTGTCCCTGCTTGAAGAGCTTGGTGTGGATTCCCTTGGCAAGTCCGCGCCATCCCGCATGAATGATGGCCAGGGCTTGGCTTTCGCGGTCGACGATGACGATCGGTGCGCAGTCGGCGGTCTTGACCATGAGTGGTCGCTTGCAGTTCTTAAAGGAGTCGCCGAGCACGAGAATGCCGTCGGCTGTAGCGATCGGTGAGGCTTTAGAAAAATCGACATCCGACAGGACATGAATATCGTCGCTATGGGTCTGTTCCACGGAGAGGGCGAGCTTCGGATTGAAGGCGGCGCTCGTCTCGATGTTTTCGAAACCGATGCGCAGTCCGCGCGTCCATCCCTGATGCAGGTCAAACTCAAGCATAGAAAATTTCTAACACGGAAACGAAAACGGCGCCGTTCCTTTCGGAACAGCGCCGTACCATCTCGAAATCAGGACTGACGGATCAGCCGCTGACCCCTTTCATGGTTGAGTGATGACAATGGTAACTGTTCACTATACCACCTCCTCTCGAATCCTAAGATTCTGGCCACGGGAGACCGGGGTCCCACGTCTAGCTTAAGATTATTATAACGCTAAAACGGGTGACTTTTCATAGCAGATTTTATGAATATCTGATGACACGCGTGCCCGACATCAGGTCGTGTAAAGCCCTCTTATCTTTGCGGAATAGAGGCATCGCGTATCCCACGATCAGAAGCATACTTACAAGTTTGCCAAAATATTCACGTCCCATGACCTGGCCTTTGTCCGTGAAGTTTCCGTCGTTCGAGCGGAGGTTGATCAAGCGGATCTTCATCAGTTTCTTCCCTGGAGTCTGGCCGTTCTTTTTGACGAGAAAGTAAGTGAGGTAATAGTAGCCGAGCACCATGCCGCCGATCGAAGAGAGGAGGGCCGGCATTCCGAGCAGTTTCGTCACGACGAAACCGATCCCGAGGTTCGCAAGCCCGACGATGAATCCGTCGGCGACGACCGCTGCCACTCGCGACCACCATCCAGCGGCTTCGTACTGCGAGACGTCTTCCTGAAATGCGTTGAGTTCGTTCTTGGCGAGACCGCCTTGCACGATATGGAGCTTGGGAGCTGCGGGAGGAGGAGGCAAGATGATGTTCCTGCGGGGTACGGGTAGACGCTTCACGACAGCACTCATGCGACTTCTTTCTCTTCGAGACCGGATTCACTGATAGCGGCGTACATGGTCACCAGACTTTTTTGATAGGTATTTGCCAAAGGTCCACGAGCATCCGCATGGTAGAGCAGCGACAGATAACGGTAGTTCGCTGGAGTTTGCTCGAGCGCTTCGATGATCTTCAGGACGTCGTCCTGCACGATGCCCCGGCGCTTCGCGTTGGCGAAGCGTTTGGTCCAGGTTTCGTAGAGACGCAGTAGCGTCCAGACATCATTTTTTTGTTGGGCCCATTTCATGGCAGCGACGATCACTCCCTGGCTGCTACGATCGAGAATTCCCGGAAATCCGACTTGCGTTGGAATCTTCGGAAGCAGGGCGAAAGCCTTCTCCGGATCCTTCATGCGCGTGTAGACGCTCATGAGAGTGGGGAGGTGTTGGCGGAGGAGTTCGTGGAACTCGGGCGTGACGGGAAAACCTTGTGCGATCAAGCGCAACGTTTCTTTGCAGACGATCTCGGAAGCGAGCATGTTTTCGGGGTTGACTCTTAATAGATCGAGCGAGCGATGAATGCGTTCGTGCGGATTGGTCTCCTTGGCGATCAAGGCAAGTTCGCTTTCTTCAAAACCGTAAAGCAGTGGCCAACGGATCGGACGGAATTTTTCGAAGAGCAATCCCACGGCCAAGCCGAAGAGACTACCGCCGAGGTGCGCGACATGTGCCACGCCGGAATCGACACCGCTCGACAAAGAGTTGAGAAGATCGCTTGCGTAGAAGGTCAGCGGGAGAATAACCATACTGCTGGCGTGAAAAGTCTTATAGAAGGGCGGGACCACGAAGAGCATGAAACGCATTCGAAAACGGAAAAAGTAGGCCGTGAAGAGTCCCGAGACGGCCGCGATACCCGCCGAAGCTCCTACGAGATACGAAAGATCGTCGTGTTTCTGGAAGGCGGCGTGAAGTACGAAGCCCAGACTTCCGCCCACGAAGAACGTGCCCAACATGATCAGTGGAGAACGGCGACACTCGACCAGACATCCGACCAGGAAAAGCACGAGCAGGTTTCCTAGCAAATGGACCCAATCCGCATGCAGGAACTGACTCATGACGAGCGGGAAAATTCCGCGGTTTCCATTGGAGAAAAGCCCGGCTTTACGCTGGAACGAACGGATTTTCAGGATGCTCGCGGCGGCTTCTTTTTCGAGCCCAAAAAATTCCGGATGAGGAAGGACGGCTTTGAAGACGAATGTTCCGTGAAAGTCTGCATGGGCCATGACGTGTTTGCCGAAGTGCTGCTTGATATCCGCGCTTGGGCCGCACTCTTTTTTTCCGAGTGCTACGAGCAACTCGCGCGTTTCGGAGGCGATCTCTTTCGGGAGATTTTCCGTCTCGCAGAAAGCTTCAACGGCTTTCGAATAAGTGGGGCTGAAAAGAATTTTTCGAAAACTTTCCATGTACGTCATTTCGACGTTTTCCATGGTCATGCGTCCGTAGATGTTATGCACGAGAAAAATCACGAGACAGAGCGTCGTCGTCACCCAGGGGAAGCGTGGGAATCGACCCCCAAAACCTAAAGGTAAAAACATAGATCTTTAGAGTATGCCCTAGGTACGACGTCTGGAGTCTGTTAAAAATTGGTGAAGAATCCACGCCAAGGAGTTCCCCATGCACTTCTCTTTTAAATTCAATTCTCAATCTCTTAGAATCGCTCTCCTAAGCTCCTGTGGAGTTTTTTCCATCGGAGTCCAGGCCTGGGGGAACCGC
Organism: Bdellovibrionota bacterium; assembly: GCA_039920645.1. GTDB lineage: Bacteria > Bdellovibrionota > UBA2428 > UBA2428 > UBA2428 > CAMCVE01. The sequence goes on from JBDSDI010000015.1 coordinate 12,166, forward strand.
GGTCATCATGCCATTTGCGATGCGAGCACCTTCCTCGTCAAAGAGGAAGCCCTGAAAACCCTGCTCGCGGGCATGGGCCCGCGCATGGGTCATGTCTGCAATGTCCCCGACATTTTCTGGCGCGGTCTCGATCCTTCGTTTACGAAACTCGGAAATCCCACGCACTACATCAATTCGGACGTCTTCGGAAAAGCGCTGAAGGACGTCCCGGAAGCCTACGATAAATCCGTGAAACACGGCGACGTGGATGCCCATACGAAAGCCGGAAGTCTGTGGTGGCGCGCGAAGCAATTTTTCGATCGCGCGGTGGCCGACGCAAAATCGGCTTCGAAATCAAAACGCCCGAAAAATCCGTTCGAAGAGCAAAACGCTACTCTTCCCTATAACCGCGGAATTTTCTCTATGTTGACGGACATGGCGTTAATGGGCCATTTCGTAGGCGATGTATCGATGCCCTATCACAGTCAGACCGATCACGACGGCGCGGCCACGGGTCACGGAGGAATTCACGGTTTTTACGAAGACACGTGCGTGAACACCTTCGGCCCCGATTTGGCGGAGCGGATCCGCGCGGCAGCCGAGCAGCTCAAAGACAATGAGCCACGTCCCCGTTCCGACGTTATCGCTTCGATGCGCGCGATGAGTCTTTTCTCCGTGCTCGAAGTGCCGAAGATTGAAGACCTCGACCAGATCCTCGCGCCTTCGGGATCCGAGCGAAGAAGCGCGCTTCGCAAAGCGCCCGCTCAGGCCTGTCCCGTGTTTCAAGACATGATCATTCAAGATATGGCGCGTTCCGCGCGTCTGCTCGCATCGTTATGGGACGCGATCTACCGCGAGGGCGGGCGTCCTCAGCTCGACGCCTACAAGAGCTATCGTTATCCACTCGAGCCCGACTTCGTTGCTCCGGATTACTTCTGAAATTTCGCCCGCTTTACGCCGTACTCACGAGCGCGGCGCTCATTTCGCTGAGGACACGGTTACGTATGTGCTGTGAGGGGAGCGCGCGCGTGAATTTTCGGTCGAGGAATCCGAGGGCTTCGAGCGTATTGAGTTTGACGTAGGCGAGGACGGAGTTGAAGTCTGGGCCCCAGCTGACGATGCGCGTGAAGGGGCGCTGGGACCAGAAGCGCGAGCGTTGGGATTCGCTTGGGCTTTCGGTTTTTGCCCGTCCGCGCTCCGTGCCGAGCATTTTGCGAGCGATGAGGCCGGTGGATCCGCGCAGGAAGTTCTGCAGGCCGCGGCGCTTGGTGAATCTGACGAGCAGGTGCAGGTGGTCGCCGGCATTGGCGACGCGGTAGACGCGCACGCCGTGTTTCTGGCCGAGCTTTACGAGCGTGTTTCGGATGACGCGCTCGTGCCGGAGCATGGATCGCTCGCCCCGAGCCCGATCGCTTCTCAAGACGATATGCAATGCTTGCTTAGAGGAGAGTGGTCTTGGAGATTTCGCATGCGAGTTTTTCAGGAGTGAACCGCCGAAGCAGAGGGTTTTTTTGAACTCGAGGCCGGGCAAGGGCGCTTGAGAAGCGCTTTGACGATGAGCATTCTTGCGACCCATTGGTAAAATCTAGCATCATGAGTAGCGATGTCAAATAAAGATTTACCCTTAAATTCGCATTTCAGTGACGTTGGGTAAAGAGGAATGTCAGCGAAGGGGAGGGAGGCGCGCTCAGGGCGGCGTAGGCCGGCCAACTTTTTTTCGAGGGCGATGGTTAAAGAGTTTTTTGAGGTGTTGCATTTGGACGAGTTTGATTGATGAGAGGTGATCT
>JBDSDI010000016.1:0-7262 GCA_039920645.1 Bdellovibrionota bacterium
CCAGTACGTGAAGACCTTCTCTCCGAAGTGGCAGACTGAAAAGGCCGGCACGCCCTCCGAATACACCCAAGATCCCTGGGGTCCGCAGCTCGCCAGCCAGGCGATCGAACAAGGCCGTAAGATCTACCACGGTCTCGCGCAGTGCTACACCTGCCACCCTTCCTACGCGAGCGTGTCCGAAATCAGCGGTTACGCGAAGGAAATGACCGGTCAGAACGTCGAGTCGATCCGCGACAATCCTCAGTTCTCCGTCATTCAAGGCTCGAGTTACGAACATTCCTTCATGCCTCCGGACTTCACTCGCCAACACCTGCGCTCCGCGCGCAGCATTCCCGAAACCTACCGCCGTCTCGTCTCGGGTGTGAATGGAACCACGATGCCTGCATGGCGCGGAATGCTCACCGTTTCGGGCGATAAGGTCGAAGACGAGAAGAATCTCTGGGCCGTTGCCTATTACGTCCAATCGCTTCAGAAATTGAAGTGGGACTGGCATGCTCGCCAGGCGTTCCTCGACGCGCTGAATTCGACGCGCGGTATCGCAGTGGCATTGCCTGCCGACACGGGCAGCACGCACCATCCCTGATCTTTTAAAAAAAGACTTCGCATCGGCAGAGGATTTCGCCGTTGACCCCTGCAAATAGGGCCATCGCGCCCGGGATGCGAACTTTGATTGACGCCCTGGGTCCCCCGGCCTAAACCCTTCCCACAATGTCGGCACCGAAAAATTCCATCACCGTCATCTTCGAAAAACCTCTCGCCTGGCTCTTCATCGTTCTCGTGCTCTTCGCGGTCCCGCTCTACTTCAGCTTCACGGCTCCGCAACCCCAGCTTCCTCCCGTTCTGGGCCACGTTCCTAACTTCAAGCTTACGAACCAAGAAGGACGCGAGATCACCTACGACACCGAATTTCGCGGAGGCGTGTTGCTCGTGAATTTCATCTTCACAAGCTGCCCGGACGTCTGCCCTCTTCTCTCCAAACAAATGGAGAAGATTCAGACGCGTCTCGTGACGGCGGCTCCGATCATTCGTCTCGCTTCGATTTCGGTCGATCCTGAAACCGATACGCCCGCAGTTCTGAAGGCCTACGGCGAAAAATATAATGCGCGCACGCAAAGCTGGAGTTTCCTCACGGGTGATCTCATGCAGATCTACGACACCGTCGTCGGTGGATTCAAAGTCGCGATGGACAATCCCGAAGTCGACGCTGCGAAAAAAACTCCCGTCGTCACGACCGATGCGAATGGGAAAGTCGTTCCCGTTTCCAAGCAAACGGCCACCATGGATTTGATGGAAGTCACCCACGGCGAACACTTCGTGCTCGTGGATCAGATCGGTCAGATCCGCGCCTACATGCAGGCCCACAACGATTCAGAAATTAATCAAATCGTGAAAACGCTCGGCCTCCTCGCCAACACCAATCCCGCCAAAGCCCAGGCTCCCCAAGCCATTTCCCGCTAAAGGAAAATCCTCGATGAGTCTTCGTTCCCTTCTTAGCCCCGTTCTGCCGCAATTTCCCCAAGTCCAACCCGATATGGAAATCGAAGTTCTTCATGAACTTCCTGTGGAAACAGTTTTCCTCGCACTTAAAGCGGCCGATGCTGAAACCGCGATGTGGTTCTATGAGAGCGCGCTCCCCGAGCAAGTGCAGGGCCTTATCGATCTCGAGGTTTGGGACGGCCACGAATTCTTGCCCGAACGCGCCGAAGATATTTTCAAATCTATTTGCCAGCTAAACCCTGTGAAACTTCTTCAGTACATGAAGGGTCTCGACCCGGAGTTCATCGTGCGCACGCTGATGGAACTTTGCTCGGTCCAGGATTACCTGCCGACCGAACCGCTCGATATGGACGACAACGCGTACTTGCTGAGCCCCGATTCTAAATACGCGCTCATTCTTAAGAGTGAGAGTCCCGAAGCGCGCGAAGCGCTCTATCAGTGGCTCAACCGTCTTTCATCCGCGAGCCTGGATGTGATGCGCCGTCATCTCGAGGCTTGCAAGTGGGAGCAGATCAGCGATTTGGAAGAGTACGCTTACACGGTCAAAAAAGGCCGCCTGGAAGACATGGGTTTCGTCGATTCTCACGAAGCGATGGCCCTCTATGCGCATTCTACCGCGTCCGCGCTCCGCAAGGAGCTGATCGAGAATCCGATTTCCAAATCTCAAAAAACCCGCGTGCGCTCGCTCGACGACGCGACCGAACGCGAAGAACCCCTCATGCCCCAAGAGTGGTTGCCCCGCGTGATCTCCGAACCGCTCGGCGCCCCGGGATTCTTAGCTAAGGCGCTGGCCGAAGTGAAGAGCTCGGTCCTGAAAGAAGTTCTTCTGCAGGAAATCATTCGCACCGTCAACGCGTCGCTCGCGGCCGATCGCCTCATGCACGCGGACCTCGAGCAAATCGCGGTCGCTACCTCGCGCGCACGTAAGTATCTCGATCTCGGACTCACTTACATCTCCCAAGGGAGCGCAGAAAGCGGAGCGCAATGGCTCGAAGCCCAACCTCTCGCTTCCGTGTATCGCCTCGGCTGGCTCGTCATACAGGATCTTTCCAAGGCCGCTAAGCAACTCACCCACGGTGTGAGCGCGCGATTCTTCGGCGAGATCGACGGCGTACTGATTGAATCCCTTCAAGTCCGTCATCCGGAACTCGACGCGCGCGTCGCCCAGGATATCGGCGGCGGCCTGCAAGCCGCTCCGCTCGTGGAACTCGATCAGGCCCTCAAGGTTGGCGAGCGTCTCGCCCAGCTCGCGTGGGTCCAGAAATTTTTCACCGAGACTTTGGAAACCACCCTGCGCTTCTCCACAGATCCGCTCAAGAACGGCGAAAGCGCTTATGCGCGTCTCGCAACGCTTGTCTTCCGTCAGCAACTCGCGTCGGGCAAGGGCCCGTCCGACGTCGCGCTCGATGCGCGTCCGCTTTCCACCGAAGAATGGACGACGGGCGCTGCGAGCTTCGATGCCGTGAGCTTCCAGAAGTCGCTCGATATGATCGCCGAACAGGCGCCCGCTCCCGCGAAAGCGCTGCTGCAAAAACGTTTGCGCGCACTCGCCGAAGATCTCACTTATTTCACGAAGAACAATCCCAAGAAAAAGCCTGACCCGCGCTTCTTCAAATGTCTCGTCTTCGCGGAGGAAAAATGAGTTTTATTCTCGGACTGCTTTGCTACCTGCGTAAAATCGCATTGTGCTTCTGGATCGGACAAATGCTTTTTTTCATCACGATCTTCGCGCCGCGCGTCTTTGCGATTCTTCCGCGTCCGATGGCCGCCGACCTCCAAGGCTCGATTTTTCCCGCTTATTACGTGGCCGGTCTCGTCTGCGGCGTCGTCATCCTCGTGAGCCTCGTCGCGACCCAAGGCTTCGGCATCCGCTCGATCACCTCCGATGCTCGTGGCCTCGGCGGCGAACTCTTCACGAACCCTAGCGCGGGCAACCGCCAGCTTTCCAACCGTCGCTTCCGCTCTCTGATCGGTCTCGCGCTCTTCGCGCTGATCGTCTACGGCGTGAGCCTCTGGTGGATCACGCCCGAACTCAATTCGCTGCGACCGCTGATTTACGCCCCGACACCCGATGTCGCCGCGCAGGAGCATTTCCGTTCGCTGCACCAGATGAGCGTGCAAGCCAACGGCGCCGCTCTGCTCGCGCTGCTGATTTTACTTTTTTTGGTTTAGTGCGCCTCATAGAATGAGCGCTAGCGAATAACGACTTTTTCGATCACAAGAAGTCCGCTCGCTCCCGCCTTCACGATGGCTCGGCACGCGAGTCTCAGCGTCGAGCCTTTTTCGGTCACGCGCTCGAGCGTATCGGCTTCCATCTGTTTGGGAGCTTCGAGGAGTTCGCCGCCCGAAATCACGCGCACGACGCAGGTCCCGCACGTGCCGACGCGACATCCGAAAGGCGACTTCACGCCCGAATCCTCGAAAAGCTCCAAGAGCGAATTCGGCGTCCCAGCAGGAACGTGGAACGTCGAGACGTCGCCCTGCTGCGAGCGCAGATGGATCTCGATCGTGTCGCTCATTTTTTTGAACCTTTGGCGCCCTTAGGAGCGGCGCTTTTGGTCGGAGCCTTGCCTTCTTCCTGCAAGACTTTCAATTCGGATTTGAAATCATCGAGGCGCCGCACGACATTCTCGAGACGGCCGAGCGCATTGCGCATTCCCTCGAGTTCGGTGCGCGCTTCGGGAGCCTTGTCGCCCACCATTTGCGTGTAACCCATGAGCGCCATCACCGACGTGCGGATTTCATGCGAGAGCGAACGGAAAAGCACTTGTCGGGCCTCGACGTCTTCCAACAAATCGCCCGAGCGCACGAGTTCGGCGACGACGATACGAAGATTTTTATGGAAGGCGACGTGGACGCGGAAAGTTTTCAGGTAGGCCTCGGCGTAAAAGAGCTGAGGCTGCTTGGAATTTTTGGCTTTGGCGATCGTTCCCAGAAAAGCGGGAGCGCCTTGGAATTCATTGAAAAAGGGCCAGACTCTTTCGAGTTCAGAAACGTCTTTGGGAGATCCGCCGGCGCCGGACGGCGAGAGCATCTCTTTCATGCGCGCGTTGATAAAAACGATGCAAGATTGCGCATCCAGAATGAGGAACGGGAGAGCTGGCTCGAGGCCGCTCTCCCGCACTGTAAGTTGGGCCGTTTTGGAATCCAAACGGAAACCCTTTCTCTATTTAGGTTCCGGGAACGAACTTGTAACCGAAGCCGCGGATCGTGGTGATATGATCGGCGCGCTTGGCACCCATTTTCGCGCGAAGGGCACGGATATGGACGTCGATCGTACGACCGGTCACGACTTTGTTGGGTCCGACGATGCGAAGAAGGAGATCATCGCGGGACAGAACTTCGTTGGGACGCGACATGAAGCTCGTCAGAAGGCCGTATTCGAAGGCGGTCAGCTGACAATCAGCACCGTCGACGGTGACCTTATGGGAGACGGGATCGACTTCGATACCCGAGCTCATAAGCTTCGTACGGCCACCCTTGATGGGGCCGGGGTTGTTCTCCGCGCGACGCAGACAGCTGTGAACGCGAGCGAGAAGAATTTCCATTTCGAAGGGTTTGGGGATGTAGTCATCCGCACCTTCATGAAGACCGGTCACGACGTCGTTGGTTTCGCCGCGTGCCGTGAGCATCACGATGGGGAGTTTTGAGGTTTGTTTGCTGGCACGGAGGAACTTGGTGAGTTCCAAACCGTTCATGTTGCCTGCAAGGTTGATATCAACCAAGAAAGCCGACGGGGTGCTTTCGGGCGCAGCGTCGAGAACTTTCAGGACTTCTTCTGCTTTTGAGAAGCAGCGCACCTTGAATCCAGCCTTCTGTAAATTGTAGGTCAGGATGCTTTGAAGATCGGGGTCATCCTCGATCACCATCAAGGTTTTTCCCAAATCAGGTGACGTTTGTTCGTCTTTCCAGTCGTAAGCGTAAGCCGCAGAACTCATAGTATTCCCCTTCTTAAGTTCAGATTCCTAACTTCTTATCGGGATGTTTAAGGATTTATTTAGATTTGATTGTAACTGTATTACGACTCTGCGTGTTAAGAAAAAAAACCCCAAGTGATTTCACTTTATTAGCCGTGAGCGTGTCTTGACTCTGAATGCCCCGGTTCCATACTCTAAGGAGTGAGAGGTGAACGATGAGCGAGTCGAGAGCTGATATCCAAATCCCATCCCAAGCCCTGGTGCTTCCTTTAAGGAATGCCGTCCTATTTCCTATGATGAAGATGCCGATTTCGGTCGGGCGTCCTCGTTCGGTCGCTTCGGTCCTGAAAACGTCCGAAGGCGGGCTCATCGCGATTGTCACCCAAAAGGACAAAACGGTCGACGAACCCGCGTTTAAGGACCTTTTCGAACACGGCGTTCTTGCCCGCATCGAAAAGATCCAGAAAATGAACGATGGAACTCTCACAGTTCTCGTTCACGGACTTGCGCGTATTCGCCTCACCGAAGCTGTCTCCGGCGACGAAGCCGAACTCGAAGGCGCTCTCTCCGCGAAGATCGAAGCGGTCTCGAACGGCCTGGCTGCCGACGCGACCATCGAAATCGAAGCCCTCATCAAAAACATCAAATCTCTCGGACGACGGATCATCTCGCTCAGCCCGAGCATCCCCGACGAAGCCGCGCTCTTTATCGAATCCATTACGGACCCCGATTACCTCGCCGACCTCATCGCCTCTTACATGAACATCAACGAAACCGAGAAGCAGGACATCCTGTCGACCGGCGACGTGAAAGATCGTCTCGAAAAAGTCACCCGCCTCATCAATAAAGAGATCGATATCCTTGAGCTCTCCAAAAAGATCCAAGGCGATATCAAAGACGAGCTCGTCAAGAATCAGCGCGAGTACTACCTGAAGGAACAGCTCAAAGCGATCCAGAAGGAACTCGGCCAAAAAGACGAAGGCGACGAAGTCGAAGAGCTGAAAGAAAAAATCACCGAAGCGAAGATGCCCGAAGATATCGAAAAGGCGGCGCTCAAAGAACTCGACCGTATGGCGCGCATGTCGCCCAACTCGGCCGAACACGGCGTGATCCGCACCTACGTCGAAACCCTCGCCGAACTCCCCTGGTCCAAAGAGACCACCGACAACATGTCGCTCGACAACGCGGAAGCCCAGCTCAACAAGGACCACTACGGCCTTCAAAAAGTGAAGAAACGTATCGTCGAGTACCTCGCGGTCCTCAAACTGAAACAGGACATGAAGGGTCCTATTCTCTGTCTCTCGGGCCCTCCCGGCGTCGGTAAAACTTCGCTCGGCAAATCGGTCGCGACCGCTCTCGGGCGCGAGTTCGTGCGTATCGCCCTGGGCGGCGTTCGCGACGACGCCGAAATCCGCGGTCACCGCCGGACTTACGTCGGTGCGATGCCCGGCCGTATCATCCAGTCGATCAAGAAAGCGAAGACCAAGAATCCCGTCATCCTGCTCGACGAAATCGATAAACTCACTGCGGACTCACGTGGCGATCCTTCGTCCGCACTGCTGGAAGTTCTCGACCCCGAACAGAACCATACCTTCCAGGATCACTATTTGGACGTCCCCTTCGATCTCTCGCACGTGCTTTTCATCGCCACGGCGAACATGCTCGAGAACATCCAACCCGCGCTTCGCGACCGCCTCGAGATCATCACCATCCCCGGCTACACCGAGGAAGAGAAGCTCCACATCGCAACCGACTACCTTGTGCCCGAAAGCCGTGAAGGCCATGGCCTGAAACCCGATCAGTTCGACATGACGAACGAAGCGCTTCAGAAGGTCATCAACGCCCACA
>JBDSDI010000017.1:0-5500 GCA_039920645.1 Bdellovibrionota bacterium
TGCGTCCGCGCGCGAGCCCAAGACGTTTGAATTCGGTGAAATAATGGGGGACGGTGAAGATCCATCGCACGAGCCTAGCCGGATGCAGCGGTCCGCGCGCATGAAAATCCGGATCTTGGTCGGGATCGTTCACAGAAGCATGGTGCTTCAGGTGAATGCCGATGAACTGCTCGAAGGATCCGTGCATCACCAGACCCGCGAAGATTCCCAAGATATCGTTGCCGTACGAATCGCGGTCCCGAAAAATATTACGGTGAGCCGCCTCATGCAGAATCGTGAAACAGGCATAGACGCAGACCCCATTGAGAAGTGGAGAAACGACCCACATCGGTCCTCGGAAGAGAAAGAAAAGCGTCCACGACGAAGCCAGGACGAGGACCACCCCGCCAAAGAAGACCACGGTCGGCCATTCGACGTTACGTCGCTGCCAGGCCGGCATGGGCACGAGCTTGCTGCGTTCTTTCTCAGTGGACATCGCCATAGTTCTATCTTGAGGATACCTGAGTCCATGAATGATCGCCACTCATACGGCTCAAGTCTTGCCGCAGACTCTTAAGCGCCTTCGATGATTGCAGCGACGCCCATACCGCCCGCCGTACAGATACTGATGAGTCCGAGCTCGGAAGGCTTACCCTTGAGAAGCTTCGCCAGGGAGCCCGTGATGCGCGCGCCCGTGGCCGAGAACGGATGACCGAGCGCAAGACTGCCGCCGACCTGGTTCATACGATCGCGAGGCACGGAACCGAGAGGTCCCTTCAAACCGAGTTTTTCGGTGCAGTATTTTTTATCTTCCCACGCTTTAATCGTGCACAGAACCTGTGCCGCAAAGGCTTCGTGGATCTCGAGATATTTAAAGTCGTCAAAGCTGACACCGTTCGTTTTGAAAAGATCCGCGACGGCGTAAGTGGGAGCCATGAGGAGTCCTTCTCCTCCAACGAAGTCGACCGCCCATGCGCGTGCATCCACAAAATACGCAAGAATAGGAAGCCCGTGTTCTCGCGCGTAATCTTCCGAAGCGAGGAAGACCGCAGCGGCACCGTCGGTGAGAGGCGTGCTGTTGCCCGCCGTGAGCGTGCCCTTGCCACTCTTGTCGAAAGCGGGCTTCAACGTGGCGAGTTTTTCCTGGCTCGTATCTTCGCGCAAAATCTTGTCGCGCTTGAGGCCGCCGAACTCGATCACGAGATCGTCGTAAAAGGAATCCTTGTAAGCTTTCGCGCCGTTCTTGTGACTCTGGTAAGCGAGTTCATCTTGCGCCTGCCGGGTGATGCCCCACTCCTTCGCCATGAGTTCACAGTGATCGCCCATCGTAAGGCCCGTGCGACGCTCGACGACACGCGGAACTGTGGGAAGAAAATCTTTGGGAGAAAGTTTCGTGATACGGCCAAGTGCTTTCATCGAAAACCCGGTTTTGTTGAACTCCTTGAAAACATCCGCGAGCGCATGGGAAAAAAGAAGTGGAACGTTGCTGTTCGTATCGACGCCGCCGCCAATACCTGATTCGATTTGTCCAAGCGCGATCTTGTTGGCGACCGCGATCACGGCTTCAAGTCCGGTTCCGCAAGCGCGCTCGAGATCGAAAGCCGGGGTGTGAGGATCGAGCTTCGTTCCGAGAACGCATTCACGCGCCAGCCCACGCTCCGAAGGAGCCTTGAGCAAAGCGCCGATTACGACTTCTCCCAATCGCTGACCCTCGATCCCGAGATCGGATATCAGCGCGTTTAAAACCGGAGTCATCAGTTCGCTCAGTGCAATCCCTTCGTAGGTACTTCCGCTTTTTACGAAAGGGATGCGCTTCGATGCAACGATGACCACGCGACGACGTTCGGATGTTTTGATTCGGATGCTCATAGCCTGACTATACCAGCCTACCTTTCGGTAGATAGGTTAATTCTAAGATGCAAAACAATCGCCGTGTGGCGTACATAAATTATCGATATCTATAAACGAATCTCAGCGTTCTTCATCTGCGCCGCTAACATCGTCATCGTCCTCGTCAGCGTCCGTCAAAGCGAGTTCCTCGTCGTCGTCGATAAGATCGACGTCGTCATCGACACCTTGTTCGTCATCGAGGTGATCGTGACGCGTCTTGGTGCTGTAGGCCTGCTGATCGAGCACGAACTCGCGGTCTTCTTCGGTTTGGGTTTCGGGATGATCCACGTCATCGAAAGGTTCATCCACTCCGGCACGTGTCAGACGCGCACTGTTGAGCTGTTCATCGTCGTCGCTTTCGGCGCCTTCGACGTGAAAAACGCGAGGGCCCTCAACGTCCGCAATCGTGTATCCCGTTTCTGCATTTCTATAGAGACGAGGAGTCTTGGCTTCAGGAGTGCCTCCAATTTTCTCGTCGAGCTTTGAAGTTTTCATATGTCGCCTTCCTTTCTAATCATAAGGTCGAAACCTTAAGAGCAAGTCGGATGCCAAGCCGGTTCTCATCAATCCAATCGACACAGGACATAAAGTCCCAAGGTCCTTTGCGTTAAGACGACTCTTGCCCCGAAATTCTTGGAACGATTGATGCACTTAAGGCCTTAAACGCTTCGCGGCAGGAGGACACAACCGTGGCAACAAGGATCGACAATTTCAACTTTGAACAACAACAACCCGCAATTCACCGTCTTAATTTGATGGCAAAACTCAAAGCGACCGCCTTCTCGTATCTGGAAGTGGCGCGCTTCGAACTCGAAGGTCTTCTGAAGACTTACGGAAAAAGAACATTCTATTCGTCCTTGCTGATCCTCTCTGGAACCCTGGGTCTCCTATGGGCGAGCGTTTCGCTTGCGTTCGTTCTCTCGGCCTATGTCGGATGGACAGTCTCGTCGCTCATTCTCGCGGGCATCTTCTTCGTCGTCGCAGGAGCAGGATTGCTTCTCGATCGCCACTGGGCAGATCAATCGAAACAGGAAGCTACGGAACTCGGTAACGCGCTCCTCTCTCAAAAGATTGATCGGGGCCAACTCGAACTCGAGCAGGCTATTACGGTTTTTGTCAAAGACCTGATTCACCAAGCCAATCCCGAAGTGGTCATCGAGAAGATGGTTCACAAAAGCCCCGGCGCCGCCGTGATCGGTAGCGCCATTGCAGGCGCGCTTTTCGGAATGGCCAGCAGCAGTAGCAGCAGAAAATAGTTCCTCGATCTCCGTATCCTCGGCAGGAGCTTCTTGACGGAGGCGCCTGCTACAGTTAGGTATACTTAACTTATGAAAGAGGATCACCTTCCTAATTCCGGATGGCTTCGCAAACACAGCACCCCCTCTCTCAGCGAAGCCCATCGCTCGATCGAGATTCCTCACGGTGGATCCTGGTTTCGTAAACTCTTCGCCTTTGCCGGTCCGGGCCTTATGGTCGCGGTGGGCTACATGGATCCCGGTAACTGGGCGACCGATCTCGCCGCTGGAGCCCGCTTCGGTTACGCACTCCTTTCGGTCGTACTCATTTCCAACTGTATCGCGATGCTGCTGCAACATCTTTCGCTGAAACTCGGCATCGTAGCGGAGCGAGACTTGGCGCAAGCCTGCCGCGACCACTACTCGCGCCCCGTCAGTTTCTTTCTGTGGGTGATCTGCGAAATCGCCATCGCGGCTTGCGACTTGGCGGAGGTCATTGGATCGGCGATCGCGCTCCAACTCCTCTTCCATATTCCCTTGCCGATCGGCATTCTCATCACCGCACTGGACGTCTTCGTAATCCTCTATTTGCAAGAACGCGGCTTCCGTCGTATCGAAGCGGTCGTCGCGGCGCTGATCTTTGTGATCGGAGGGTGCTTCCTCTACGAAATCATCGTGTCGAGACCCGAGATCGCTCCTCTCATGGCCGGATTTATTCCTCACGCCGATCTGATCTCGAACCCCGCCATGCTCTACATCGCTATCGGTGTTCTCGGTGCGACGGTGATGCCGCACAATCTCTATCTGCACTCGAGCATCATTCAGACGCGGAATTACCGTCGCGACGACGTCGGAAAAAAAGAAGCGATCCATTTCGCCACGATCGACTCGAACCTCTCACTAGGCCTGGCGTTTTTCGTCAACGCTGCGATCCTTATCTTGAGCGCTGCCGTATTCCACGGGACCGAGCATGCGGGCATTTCGGACATCTCCGACGCCCACAAACTGCTCTCGCCTGTCGTCGGTAGTCCTTGGGCGAGCACGCTCTTTGCGGTCGCCCTTCTCGCCTCCGGCCAAAACTCCACGGTCACCGGCACCATGGCGGGCCAGATCGTCATGGAAGGGTTTCTCGACTTGCGCCTCAAACCGTGGCTGAGACGGCTCATCACGCGAGGGATCGCAATTGTGCCTGCACTGATCGTTGCCATCTACTACGGCGAACGCGGCATCGGGAAACTTCTGGTCTTCAGTCAGGTCATTCTCTCGCTGCAACTGAGCTTTGCAGTATTTCCATTGCTGAAGTTCACCTCGTCAAAGAATAAGATGGGGCGCTTCGCCAATACACCGCTGCTGAAATGGAGCACGTACCTGTGCGGATTTGTTATCGCGGGCCTCAACCTCTATCTCGTAATGCAGGTTATGGGATCATGAATTACGAACCCTCTCTCGGAAGCTCGCGTACGCGGCACGATTTCAACGTCAACATCGAGAACTACGTTAAAGCAATCTGGACTCTGTCGCAGCAGAAAGAGCGCGCCGACGAGCCCGTCAAGAATTCCGAAATCGCGAGTTACCTCCGTATCACGCGCCCTTCAGTCACCGACATGCTCCGAAAACTCGAGTCTAAGAAACTTCTGAAATCCGAAGGCGGCCGCTCGGGCGTAAAACTCACGCCGGGTGGCAAACGCCTCGCCGTCGAAGTCCTGCGCAAGCATCGTCTCATCGAGATGTTTCTGCATAAAACCCTCGATTTCAAAGGCATGGAACTTCACGAGGAAGCCGAGCTACTGGAACACGCCATGAGTTCGCGTCTCATGGAACGCATCGATGCCTACCTCGGCAATCCGGCTCAAGATTTGAGCGGAATGGCCATTCCCGATGCGGGAGACCTGCACCACCGCGACTTCGAAGCCGGAGCGCGCACGCTGATGCATCTGGAATCCGGCCAGAGCGGCGAGATCGTTTCGCTCGCTGACTACGACCTGCCGTCGCTCAATCGCTGCTACGAGCAGGGCCTTAAGGTGGGACTCAAGTTCAAAGTCGTCGATAAAGTGGACGAAGATTTCGTGCAGATCCAAACCAAGAACGGAATTTTGCTGACGCTCGGAAGTCGCCAAGCGTCACTCGTTAAAGTGAAGAGAAGCTAGAGCATCTTGAAGAAAGCGTCGGTTACGACTCGCACGCGCTCCGACTGAAGACGTCCCTCGAGCGCTACGATGTGAATCGGATGACGGAGTCGTGTTTGAGTTTTGCCGAGTTCCTTGAGACGATGGGTTTTCAAAAGATCTTCAATGCAGTGGCTCGGAAAAATTGAAAGGGCATCGAGACCCCCGGCCATCATGCGCGCGGTCTGCAAGTGATCGGCGCGTCCTACAATCGACATTTCTTCGAGAACG
>JBDSDI010000018.1:0-7446 GCA_039920645.1 Bdellovibrionota bacterium
GAAATTTACTACGCCAAAGCATAAAGCACATTTCGACCAAGTGCGCTTAGCTGCGCTGAAGCTGGATCGTCTTTTGAACAGTGAGATGGCAAAGGAATTGCCTGATTACGCCAACTTTGGAGTTAAAGACACAGCTCTTGAATCAACAAGGTTAGTTGTGAAGGCGTTGGCATTCGCGACGCACTTTGCCCCCTCGGCTTTTAGATTAATTCAGAAAAAGGGTTCAAAATCTAGTTCGGTCACAGGTTCTGCAGACACGTCCAAACGACGGACAGTAGTTTTGACCAGATTGCTCGCGGCTCAATTTAAGGCGGGCTTCGGAAATGCTCTTCCCCCCGTCCTTAATGCGATTGTTAACGCGCCATTTATGATGGAAAAGCTCGGCTCTAGAGTTGGATATTCAGAAGACGCAATTGAGAAGCTGGTTGAGCGACTTTGAAGACCGACAGTCATCACCCAAAAAAATAGATAATGTCGGAATGCTGATGTTCGAGACAATATAGCGTCCCTTGCAGGCAATAGTGCTGCAAAGGAGAAATCATGGAACATCAATTTGAAAACTCAGAACAACTTTTAACGGAAGATCAGGCTGGAAGTTTTTTAAACCTCAGCGTTAGGACTCTTCAAGCTTGGCGACATCGCGGTGGCGGACCACAATTTGTAAGAATTTCGTCACGCGCTGTACGTTATCGGATGGCTGATCTTAGATCTTTTACAGAGGCAAAGATCGTCTCTTCAACATCTCAAGCGACCAAATCTATCGCTTAAAGAAAGCACAAAATGAGAGCAATTACAGATGGGGGACGGGCCTTAGAGGGACCCGCCCCACTTGGAACACAATCAAACAACAATTTTTTATATCCCAACAATCTACACAAAGCACCTAACTCTGAGGGGCTAGTTCGAGAGGTCGGAACAGGGTTTTCCTCTGGGGTGATCTTTTTACTTTTTGAGGGATGGCGTGGACGACAACTATTTGAGTCTCTTCGAGAGCACTTGTTATCTGGGGTTCCACTTGGGAACTGGAATCCAAGTATCGGAGTTTTTCTAAAGAATGAGCTGTCGATTCCGTCATTCACATGTCGATCACAGGGGTTGAAGTGTTTCGCTAATGGTCAGCGGCTGGTATTCACCGAAACGGAGTTTCACTTGCTTCAAGCAAGTCTTAAAAACCCCGATCCGATGAATCCAGTCATTTTGAGTTCGCTGCTTTGTACTTATGAGCAGTCCGTAAACTCGGAGGCTTCATGAAGCCGCTTGAAATCTCTGAGTTCAAAGGCCCTCTAGAGGAGTTTCTTAGAAAGACAGATCCCCATACAGAAGCAGCGCCTGCTTCTTTGGCCATTCAATTTATGGTGGCCTTTGGCAATTGCATCGGCCGTCTGCCCTATGTTGCTACCGAAGCAGATCATCATTTTGGCAATCTCTTTGCAGTAGTTGTTGGACAAAGCTCAAAGGGCCGAAAGGGAACCTCGTGGGGCCATGTGAAAAGGTTCTTTAAATTGGTGGATTCCACGTGGGTTGATGAATGTGTCGGCTCGGGACTGTCGAGTGGAGAAGGATTATGTGCATCGCTAATGGCTAAGGAGGGGTGTCCTGCCCCTGATAGTCGTCGGTTAATTGTTGAGTCTGAATTTGCGGGGATGCTTCGTCGGCAGGAACGCGAAGGGAATACTCTTTCGGCAGTTGTTAGAAATGCTTGGGATACGGGGGATCTCAACGTCCTGACTAGAAAGGATCCTATTTCGGTAAAGGGGGCTCACATTTCCATTCTTGGCCACATCACCAAGGTGGAGTTATCTCAAACATTTCGAGCGGTACAAATTGCGAATGGATTCGGTAATCGTTTTCTTTGGGTTTCAGTTGGTAGGTCCAAGTTGCTTCCACGAGGGGGCGACATCGAAAGCGTCGACTTTTCGGACCTTATCTATAAGGTTCGCAGAGCTTTACAATTCGCGCGCCAGGTTTCCAAAGTAGAGCGCAGTGAAGAGGCGCTTGAAATGTGGGACATCATTTATCGCGAGCAAGCCATCGAAAAAGAAGGAGTTGTGGGTTTGCTCATCTCCAGGTCGGAACCTCAGATCCTTCGGCTCGCAATGCTTTTTGCTCTGCTCGACTGTTCGTACATGATCGAGGCAAAACACCTGTGGGCAGGGTACTCACTATGGAAATTCTGTGAAGACTCAGTTGAAGACATCTTCGGAGGTCTTATTGATCCCAAGATCCAAAGGCTGATGGACGAGATTAAGAAGTCTGAGCAACGAGGCCTTTCTCGGTCAGACATTCACAAATTGTTCGGTAATCACCTGACATGCGAAAAGCTAGAGCAGATGACTGAAGAATTGCTCGGTAAAGGTTTTCGATGGATCGTTGTACAGGGGCAAGGTAAGTCTCTTCAGCGACTTGTCTCTCAGTGAAAGAAGAGAATGCGAAAAGTGCGAATTTGATGAATCTTCGCATTTTTCGCATTCGCAAGGCTGATGTGGCTTAGTCATTCTGACAAACAGTTTTAACGCCGCCGAAACCATCTGGTTTGGACGTGCAGGTTCTTGTGGGGTTACCTTGTAATCCAGCTCCGATCTGCCCCAAAGCATTTGCCATGCGCTGCTTCCGTTCTTGTTGTTCGGCTTGTCTCTCTTGTCCCATAGTTCTGTAGACTTGATCTAGCTGTTCGTTCATCAGGGCGACGTAGTGTTGATTGTGAGACTCCGCGATGATTTCTTCGTAGTCGCTGAGCCCTTCACATTTTTCGGGGTTTGCGGTGCAAATCAAGGTAACTCGATTCCAGTCAGCGCCGTCGTAACGTAGATTCCACTGGGCTGCCAACATGGTGCTTAGGGTTTCGTTGCACTTCTTACTCTTCTTTCCATTACAGTATTTTTTGACGTGCTCTTCATGATCCTGGAAATGCTTGTCCGTTAGGTCAGCGCACTGAGTGGTTTGATCTTTGGTGCATGGGAGGTAGATATGCTTTGAGGTTTCATATTTGATCCGCATGATTCTGGGATCTTTATCGATGTTATTTTGCGTATATCTAACGTCCGAGTTGGAGGCGCATCCCACGAAGATTGAGCACAGCAGGACCATTGAGCCTTTAAGTAGGGTTTTCATTGTTAAAGGGGTCATTTTGTCCTCCAGGGGGTATCTGTCGCTACGGTAACACGAACTAATTAGGACGTGGTTTAAAGAGTTCGTGAAGACCAAAATTTGTATGTGGCTAAGGCAACCTACGAAGTTTTTTTGAAAAGGTTTGCCGCCAATTTAAAACGCGTTCGTAAGGCTAAGGGGCTCACGCAGGAGCAGATGGCAGAGCGAGGGTTTAACTACCGCTTCTATCAAAAACTCGAAAGCGGAGCCTACAGCCCAAGTATGCAGACAGTGTGGAGAGTTGCGGACGCTCTCAATATTCCCCTAATAGACCTTATTGAGTGACGATTCTTAGGCCACTCACTAAAGGATTGGCATTTCTATTATTTGCCCATTAAACAAATGGGTTTTAATAGCTGTCGAACATATCCTCAGTGGATTTCAGGAAGAGTACAGGGCGTTCGGAGCGCTAAATAGTAGAATACCGTAGCTAAGAGCAGACCTATTCCAATTAAAACGACATACCTGATCCATTTTGGGGCGCGTAAAAAAATTCCTAGAGTACCTACATTTTTATATCGCGTGGAATAGTGGGCATTTGATCTTATAAGAGCAGACTCTCTCAATGCGTTGATAGGCAGCTGTTGCATGACGTCTCTCAACAGCTGTTTACCGAAATCGAAGGCATCTGTATGATTCAAGTCTTCAGCTCGAATAGACAGAGCCAGAAGCGCAACCTTTGCTTCCTTTGGATTGTCTCTGTCGTAAGGGATTTCTGAAAAATCTTTAAAGAGTTTGTATAGCTTCACCTTTTGATCAAAGTGATTGGTGTGCTCAGTCCAAGGCTTCCAAATTAGGTTCAAGAAGAACCAAGCCGAAACCGCCAATACTGCACCCCACAAAGCATCAAAGTGATTTTCAATAAGAGTCCAAGCCATCACGACGCTAAGCCAATACCAAAACCATTCCAGACTCACGCGTTTGGAAGAATTCTCTTCTAAAGAAGAATGGAACCAGCGGGCATTTTAGGCGTCTAGTTGGGCCGGTGGTGACTTATTGGTGACTTGAGTTTTGTGCCGATGTTCTAGATTAGGCCAAGTATGTGAAAAATTGGCTCGCTGGGCAGGATTTGAACCTGCGACAGGGTGATTAACAGTCACCTGCTCTACCGACTGAGCTACCAGCGAACATCGGAACGATCACCGTATCTAAAGTTATTTAAAAGCTCAAGATCCATTCCAGCCCTTGGCGTAAGAATTCTTCGGGCGTCGGGCTGACGAGGAGTTTGCGGTAACTGCGCTCGAGTCCCGACTTCTGGGCATGAACCCTCAGGGCGAAAATCGGGTCCTTGAGACGTTCCTCGTCCACGAGTGCGGGCAGAAGGGCGAGACAAGGCTGATTTGTGTTGTGATGCGTTAGCGGCAGGCGAAGGAGGGCATCGTCAACGATGGAGCCGGGGGTCCAATCGAGCACCATGGCTTCGTTCGCCATGAGCAGATCGCGGCTCAGCTCGCCCTTGTCCAGCGCCACGCCGAGGAGTTGCACGCGTTGGCGCAGCCCCGAACGCATGCCGAGATCAAAAGACATCCACGAGCGAAGCGCCCCTTTTTCGAGACGCGTACTCACGAGTTTGAGGTCCTGTTCGGCGCCGAGGTTCGTGACGAGATCCGTGGCGATGCTTTCGAAACAATTTCTAAGGCGTCGCTCGGTAGGAGAAACGAAGAGAACTCGATCGATCACCATCCCGAGTTCGTAGATCAGATGACTCATTGAAACTCAGTCCAGAGGCGTCCGGTGCAGCAGCGCGCTTTCGAGCGTCGAAGGATCGAGGTACTCGACCGAGCTTCCTGCGGGAAGTCCGAGCGCCGTACGCGAGAGCTGAACCTGGGGCATTTCTTTCTTAAGAAGATCTTTGAGATAGTAAGCGGTCGCATCGCCTTCGACGGTGGCGTCAAAGGCGAGAATGAGTTCTTGGACATCGCCCGAACGCATGCGTGCGAGCAGTGATCCAATGTTGAGCTTGTCCGGACCGATGCCGCTCAAGGGAGAGAGGAGGCCGCCGAGGACATGATATTTCCACGTATGCGAGCGGAATTTTTCTAGTGCGAGCACGTCGGGTGAATCGCGCACGACACAAAGTTTTTGAGCGTTGCGCTGGACGTCTTCACAGATCGGGCAGCGGTTGGCTTCGGTCCAGAATCCGCAGATTGTGCAAGAACCGATGTCGGTCTGGACGTTCCCCAAGACTTGGCTCAGGATTTGAGCGCGGTGATTGCCGCCCTTTAGAAGCGCGACCGCAAAGCGCAGCGCCGTGCGCTCGCCGACGCCGGGAAGGCGCGCGAACTCGACGACGAGGGCTTGCAATGAGCGGGGAACAAATTTCATCCGAAAATTATCCTAACATGCCGGCAAGGCCGGGAGGGATGACTTTGCCCATTTCCTGCGCGACCATCTTTTGCGATTCTTCGACGGCATGGTTTACGGCGACCTTGATCATGTCCGCGAGCATCGCGGGATCGTCGGCATCGATGATCTCCTTGGCGAGAACGAGATTCTTGATCTCCTGCTTGCCGGTGATGACGATCTTGATACGGCCGCCCGCGCTCTCGACCTGAATCTCGCGTACAGCGAGCTTGTCTTGAAGGAGTTTCATTTCGGCCTGCATTTTTTGGGCTTGCGCGAGCATTCCGCCCATACCGCCGCCTTGACCGCCACCATTTGGAAATTTCATGATTTTCTCCCTTCACCTTTGCCCGAACTCGGACGTTTCGTTTCGTTAACGAGCACTTTCGTCTCGGAAATTTTTGCGTCGAAAATTTTCATCGCGGCTTGCACGCTTTCGTGTCCGCGGGCCATATCACGAGCCTCACGCATCTTCTGCTGCAGATCTTCGTGGCTCGTGGCTGCTGCGGCACTCGCTGTTGCCGCGTTCTTGGCAGCGTCGTTCTCGCCGAGGCGGACCTCGACACGCGTAACGCTGAGACTCTTCTTCAAAAGATCGAGGCCGTCTTCGGACGCGAGACGTCGTCCGGCAAAATCGTTCTTCGCGGTGGCAACGACGAGACCGTCGCGATCTTCGATCGAGACAAGGCTTTGAAGGACGGGCATCCATGCGGGCTTTTGCTGACGAAGATGCTGCTCGAAACGCTGACGCAGATTTCCGCCGCCGCTGCTCGCGCTTGGCGCGGGGCTCGAGGCCACAGCGGCGCGCTCTTCGGGAGCGGACGTCGGACCCTGCGAGCGAGATTGATAACTGGGCTGAGACGCAGGCGCCTGCGAAGAGTGTTGTTGAGTGGGGGCGGGCCGCGAGGTCGCTTGGCGCTGCACAGAAGCTGCCTGTTGGCTCACGATTTGAGTCGCGGCGACCGGACGTTGCAGCGTGAGTTTCACGAAGAGACTCTCGACGAGGTATTCGGTGTGGCTCGCACCGTAGAGCTGGGATTGGTGCCTGAGGCAAAGGTCGAGCGCTCGCACGACTTCGTCCGTGCTCCACGCTTTAACGTGTTTTTCGAAGAGCGCTGCGAGTTCGGGATCATCCTTCGGGAATTCTTTGGTGAAGAACGCGTAGTGCAGGTCGCGGTAGAACTGCGTCGCGCGGTTCAGGAGCACGCGAGGGTCGTTGCCCTGCCGAAGCATCTGATGAACGGAAGCGAGTGCGGTGGCCGAATCGTGATTGAGGACGTTTTCGAAGAGCGAGAAATAAGCATTGCGGCCGACGAGACCGAGTGCGCTCTCCAACAGTTCAATACGGATTTTGCGGTCGCAAAACGCGATGGCTTGGTCAAGGAGCGACTGAGCGTCGCGAAGACAGCCTTCGGATTCGAGAGCGATCGTGCGCAGGGAGGCGTCGTCGATATCGACTTTTTCTTTTTCGCAGATTTCACGCAGAGAACGAGTCATCTCGTCGAAAGGAATGCGGCGAAAATCGAAGCGCTGACAGCGCGACTGAATGGTGGGGAGAACTTTGTGAAGTTCCGTCGTCGCAAAGATAAAGATGACGTGCGGAGGTGGTTCTTCAAGAGTCTTCAGAAGCGCATTGAACGCGGCGGTCGAGAGCATGTGCACTTCGTCGATAATGTAGATGCGGTACTTGCCGACCGACGCCATGTATTCAACGTTCTCGCGAAGATCGCGGATGTTATCGACGCCCGTGTTCGACGCCGCGTCGATCTCGATGACGTCCATGCTCTTGCCTTCGTTCAAAGACACGCACGCTTCGCAGACGTTGCAGGGCTCGCCCTCTTTAGGATCCATGCAGCGAATCGCTTTAGCGAGAATACGGGCGGCCGAAGTTTTTCCGACGCCGCGAGGTCCGGTGAAGAGGTAGGCATGAGCGAAACGGTTTTGGGAGACAGCGTT